>NZ_JAWRYN010000043.1:0-43727 GCF_046534585.1 Peribacillus sp. SIMBA_075
GAGTCTCGCACTTCCGCTCCAATCAACCTTAAATAGTTTCGTTTTAAAAACAACAATCTTTACGAAAAGAGCCAAAATGAATGATCCAACGTTTAGAAAATGGGAGTCTGTCAACAATGGGAATAAGTAAATAACTATGGAGGTGTTCAATTAATGAATGTTAATGGTGCCCTAGAGGTTCTTGATCGTATGCGGCTTCCTAATGGCGCGTATACTGCAAGCGTTTCCGATGATTATAATTATGTATGGATAAGGGATGTCGTTTATACAGTACTGCCATTTATAAATGATCCATCCAATCGTTATGAGAAAGCATATCATGCTTTATTCGACTTATTTCAATCCTATGAGTGGAAGATAGATATTCATACTGAACAGAAACCCCAGTATCTTTATGAACATATCCATGCACGGTATTCCACTGAATTGGAAGAACTGACTGATGAGTGGGGGCATGCCCAAAATGATGCGATAGGTGCCTTTTTATGGGGTGTCGGAGAAGGATATAGGCATGGAAAAAAGGTGATAAGAAATCAACGTGATTTACTAATCGTACAAAAGTTGGTCAATTACTTGGAATGCCTGCAATATTGGCAGTCGGAAGATAACGGGATGTGGGAAGAAAATATCGAAATTCATGCTTCAAGCATCGGTGCATGTGTTGCTGGTTTGAATTCAGTCAAGATGCTGGTCAACGTTAAGGAGGAACTGATAATGAAGGGAGAAGAAACACTTCGTTTCCTACTCCCGAGGGAAAGTTATTCAAAAGAGACGGATCTAGCCCTTTTATCCTTAATTTATCCTTATCGACTGGTAGATCGTGAAATAGCCCTTAAAATATTGAAGAATGTCACAGGGCGCCTTGAAAGAACAAATGGTTGTATACGATATGAAAAGGACCTTTATTATAATGAAGGCCAGGAAGCGGAATGGTGTTTCGGTCTTCCGTGGCTGGGTTTATGCTACCTTGAACTTGGCATGATGAACAAAGTAAAGGAATATACAGATAAAACGAAAATGATCATTCCAGAAAATTGGGAAGTCCCTGAGTTATATATTGGAGGCAGTAATATTCCAAACAGGAATACTCCCCTGGCATGGTCAGTCTCATTATCCTATTTATTCTTAAAGAAAACTCACATGATCCGAACTGAACAAGTAACATGAAGCATTCATACATGATTCCTTAAAGCTCTTTCCTATAAAATGGGGAGGGCTTTTATTGGAATAACAATATTTTTACATTAAATGGTCTTTTTCTACATAAAAATGTTTTAATTTTCAAAAAAAGGGCATTTAATTATAATAAGTTCACCTCCATTTGAAGGATTAATATCATTTCCACCGAATATATATAATAACTGGGGAACGATGGGTAAAATACTATCGAGTTAATACTGATGGAGGGGTTTTATTGAGTACAATTATGGACCAGCTACAAGAGAATTATCCAAGCGATTTCGATTTATATTTGTTTCATGAAGGCACCCTTTATGAAAGCTATAAAATGCTTGGGGCACACATTGTAACATCATTAGGTAATGAAGGAGTACGCTTCGCCGTTTGGGCCCCCCATGCCAAGCAAGTTTCTGTAGTCGGTAATTTTAATAATTGGGACGGAAATGATCATGCGATGAAACGGATCGAGCGTTCAGGCGTCTGGGTGTTGTTCGTACCAGGACTTCAAGAAGGGGAACTTTATAAATACGAAATACATACACCTGGAAATAAACGTATCCTAAAAGCCGATCCATATGCCTTCTATTCGGAAGTCAGACCAAAAACAGCCTCGGTCATTAAAAGGCTGGATAATTTTGAATGGCAAGATTCGAAATGGATAGCCGATAGGAAAAAGGAAAATATCTATCATAAACCCATGTCCATATATGAAGTACACCCTGGAACATGGAAACAGACAGAAGATGGTGAATTTTATTCGTACCGTGAATTGGCTGATAGATTAGTTGATTATGTGATTGATAATAGTTTTACACATATTGAAATCATGGCCATAATGGAACACCCATTTGATAAATCGTGGGGATACCAGGTCACGGGCTATTATTCCGTTACCAGTCGTTACGGTTCACCGGAAGATTTTAAGTATTTGATTAACCTTTGCCACCAAAAGGGCATTGGCGTCATCCTTGACTGGGTTCCCGCCCATTTTTGTAAAGATGCACATGGACTTTCCCGTTTTGATGGTACGCCTCTCTATGAACCAATTGATCATACCAGGGCAGAGCGTCCGTTATGGGGAACATACAATTTTGATTTTACTAAACCGGAAGTAATCAGTTTTCTTATATCAAATGTGATGTTTTGGATGGATATATACCATATTGATGGGGTCCGTGTCGATGCGGTATCGTCAATGGTTTATTTAAATCATGATAATCCCTTGCCGGTTAAGCTGAAAAACCAGTTTGGCGGTGAGGAAAATATAGAAGCCATACAATTTTTGCAAAAACTTAATGAGGTGGTTTTCAAAAAATATCCCAATGCACTAATGATGGCTGAAGAAGCAACAGACAGGCCGCTTATAACATCACCTACCGATATCGGAGGCCTGGGTTTTAATTACAAATGGAATATGGGATGGACTAACGATATTCTTCGTTACATGAAACTTGAAACGAATGAAAGGCCAAATCACCATAGCCTCTTAACATTTTCATTGTTCTATGCTTTTTCAGAAAATTTTGTCTTGCCCTTTTCACATGATGAAGTAGTTCATGGCAAGAAGTCTTTATTGAATAAGATGCCAGGTGACTATTGGCAGAAATTCGCAAACTTACGGTTGCTCTTTGGGTATTTCATGACACATCCTGGAAAGAAACTTCTCTTTATGGGCGGTGAATTTGGCCAGTTCATAGAATGGAAAGATGAGGAACAATTGGATTGGCTGCTTTTGAAATATGAATCTCACGAAAAGCTGGCATATTACTTCCGTACCCTTCAGGAATTTTATAGGCAAACTTCCTCTCTATGGAGATTGGATCATGTCCAGGAGGGATTTGAATGGATAGAACCAAACAATAGTAGTCAGAGTATCATAACCTATATGAGAAAAGGTAAACGCAAAGGTGATTATTGTATTGTTGTCTGTAATTTCTCTGCACAGGCCCATGCTCATTATCAAATAGGTGTGCCTTCCCAGGGGAAATATATAGAGGTCTTCAGCAGTGATTCAGCAGCGTTCGGAGGATCCGGTCAGATCAATGAAAAACCCATTAATGTCAAAAAAGAATCATGTCATAATCAACCATACAGCATGGAAATAACCGTACCTCCTTTAGGCATATCAATTTATATGAAGCAAACAAAAAAAAGACGGGGGAGAGTGAACGAATAATGGGAGCGAAAAAATGGATAGCAATGTTATTGGCAGGAGGCCAGGGTTCAAGGTTAGGTGAATTGACAATCGGTTTGGCAAAACCAGCGGTTCCCTTTGGCGGTAAGTATAGGATCATCGATTTTCCATTAAGTAACTGCACTCATTCTGGTATTGATACGGTTGGGGTACTGACCCAATACCAGCCATTGATTCTAAATGATTATGTGGGTAATGGCAAAGCTTGGGATCTGGATCTGGATGTCGGCGGAGTTTCCGTTCTTCCCCCTTATCAAGGGAAAGAAGGCGGTGAGTGGTATAAAGGGACGGCAAACGCCGTTTATCAAAATATCCAATACATTGATAACTATAATCCGGAACATGTACTGATTCTCTCCGGTGATCATATTTATAAGATGGATTACAGTAAGATGCTGGATTATCATATCGAAAAAAATTCAGAGGCAACCATAGCTGTCATTCAAGTGCCATGGCAGGAAGCAAGCCGTTTTGGGATCATGAATACCAATGATGATGATAAAGTCACCCAATTCGATGAAAAACCGAAGTATCCAAAAAGTAATCTCGCATCAATGGGAGTATACCTTTTCAATTGGAAGAACCTAAGACGGTATTTAATAAACGATGAAAAAGATGCAAACTCTTCTAATGATTTCGGTAGCAACATCATTCCCAAGATGCTAGAAGATCGAAAAAAACTGTATGCGTATCGTTTTAATGATTATTGGAAAGATGTTGGAACGGTCGAAAGCCTTTGGCAGGCCCATATGGATTTATTGGAGGAAACGCCAAATTTCCAGTTGGATGATCAGCAGTGGAAAATTTTTGCGCGCAATGCAAACCACCCTCCGCAATATATCTCATCAGATGCCGAGGTCAGTCAGTCGCTTATCAATGAAGGGTGCATGATACATGGAAATATTGAACATTCGGTTTTATCATATAATGTACAGGTGGGCTATGGGTCAACCATAAAAGATTCAGTCATCATGCCTAATGTTACGATTGGTGAAAACGTTCATATAGAAAGAAGCATCATAGCCAGCAATTGTGTTATAGAAGATGGTGCAGTAGTTGGCAATTCATCGGTTACATCCGATATCACCTTAATTGGCGAAAATCAGACCATTGTCAATCCAAACAAAAAGAAGATCACTCTTAACTAGAAAAAGGGGAAGATCCTATGGAAAATGTGTTGGGTATTATTAACTTAATCAATGAAAGACAACATTTAAAAGAGCTGACCGCTCACCGTAATGTAGCATCAGTGCCATTTGGTGGACGCTACCGTTTGATTGACTTTACGATGTCGAACTTCATAAATGCGGATGTATCAAAGGTGGCCGTTTTCCCAAAAGAAAAATATCTCTCAGTCATGGATCATCTTGGCTCAGGAAAAGAATGGAACTTAGATCGGCGTTCAGGAGGATTATACATCTTGCCCCCTATCCATCCGGACGAAACGGTAACAGGCGATATGAAGCAATTCTATGATCACCTCAGCTTTTTTGAACGTGCAGCGGCAGATACTGTCATCATTTCCCCTGGAAGCCATGTATGTAAATTGGATTTCAATGATGTGCTTGATTATCATAAAAAACATAAAGCGGATATCACGGTCGTTTATAAGGATTATGTAGGGGAATTGATAGAAAAGCCAATCTATCACACCTGCTCAGTAGATTCTGATGATGACATCACGGACATAAGCTTTTATACCATCCCTAGACCTGGTGATCATGTTTGTCTCGAAACCTTCATTATAAGTAAAACCTTATTGGTGAACTTGATCAAAAGCTGTGTTGCCAGTGGAGAATATGACTTTTTGAAAGATGCTGTGAAAGCCAATCTTCACCGTTTTACTGTCAAAGGCTACAATTTTACTGGAGATATGCCATTCATCCATTCCATTGAAAGTTTTCATTCCAGTAATATGAATTTCCTGAACCCTTCTGTTATCCGTTCTTTCTTCGGAGACACTTGGGATGTTTATACAAAAATCAAACATGAGGCACCGACCAAATATTCACGATCTTCGAAGGTTACCAATTCATTGATAGCCAACGGTTGTGATATTGAAGGGACTGTAGAAAACAGTATACTCTTCCGTGGAGTAAAGGTAAAAAAGGGAGCGGTTATAAGAAATAGCATCATCATGCAAAAAGGCGTGATTGAAGAAGGTGCTATCGTGGAAAATATCATAACCGATAAAGAAGTGAAAATTACTAGTGAAAAATCAGTTATTGGTTTAAAACAGCCAGTTGTAATAAAAAAAGCGGAAGTCATTTAAAAGAGGAGGTGCGGCAATGAATGTTGTATTTGCTGCTTCAGAATGCGCCCCTTTTATAAAAACGGGAGGGCTCGGAGACGTTATAGGTGCGCTCCCTAAAGCGCTAAAAAAACAGGGAGTCCATGTAAGTGTCATCCTTCCTAAATATGGGGATCTGCCTAACCGATTTAAACAGGAAATGAAACATATGACGAGTATTGAAGTTCCTGTTGGTTGGCGCCAGCAATTTTGTGGTATCGAAAAACTTGTTGCAAATGGAATTACATATTATTTCTTAGATAATGAATATTATTTTAAACGGCATGGGAGTTATGGTTTTTTTGATGATGGCGAAAGGTTCGCCTTCTTTTCCCGTGCAATATTAGAGGTTTTACCCTATTTAGAAAAAAAGCCGGATGTTATACACTGTCATGATTGGCAAACGGGTCTTGTCAGCGCTTTGCTGAAAGCCCATTATCATAACCATCCTTTCTATCAGGATATTAAAACGATATTTACAATACATAATTTACGCTATCAAGGAGTTTATCCTAAAGCTGTTTTAGCAGAATTACTGGATTTAAGTGAATTATATTTTAATATCGATGGTCTTGAATTCCATGGAAATGTCAGTTATTTGAAAGCTGGCTTAGCTTTCTCCAACATAGTCACAACTGTAAGTCCAAGTTATTCCGAAGAAATTCAGAGTCCCTATTTTGGGGAAAACCTGGATGGGTTTTTAAGGAAAAGAAATGGTGACCTTAAAGGGATTATCAATGGAGTGGATTATGACGAATATAATCCTGCGGAAGATGAACATCTTCCTGTTCCATTCGATTCCTATGAGGGTAAGATGGAGAATAAACGTGAGTTACAGAAATCGTTGGATCTTCCAGTCAATGATGGTGTCCCGGTCATATCAATGGTGACCAGGCTTGTTGATCAAAAAGGAATGGATCTTATCCTCCGTGTTTTTCATGAAATGATGAACCAAGGAATTCAATTCATTCTTTTAGGTACGGGTGATGAGCAATATGAATCTGCATTTCGCCATTTAGCTGACCAATATCCAAATCAGGTTTCAGTAAATACATATTTTGATGAGGGTTTAGCAAGACGCATATATGCAGGTTCTGATTTATTCCTAATGCCGTCCCAATTCGAACCATGTGGAATTGGTCAACTATTGGCGCTTCGTTATGGTACTCTGCCGTTAGTGAGGGAGACAGGCGGACTTCGTGATACAGTCATTCCATATAATCAATTTACTGGTGAGGGGAATGGTTTCAGTTTTACGAATTATAATGCACACGATATGCTTCATACAATTGAACAATCAGTTGGGCTTTACAAATTCCAGCCAAAAAGATGGAGGAAGATGGTCGAAAGTGCAATGAAGTTAGACTTCAGTTGGACATCATCTTCCATAAAGTATATTGAGCTGTATGAAAGTCTCATCCCTGTCATGAAGTGATAATTGGATAGGTAATACATAAAACACTTGCGAAAATAAGTCTTCGTAAGTGTTTTGTTTCTTTTACCATCAAATATGGGTATATGTTTGATATATATAAAATATTGTTGTGTAGGAGAATGAAAAGATGAGAAGAAGAAGAATGGAATTTGTATTTTTATTTATTTTAATTGCCGCAGTTTATATGATCCTTTTCACTCATGTTAGCTTCAACGTGAAGCTATTTTTTATTGGATTATATATTTTTGTCATGGTTGTTACCATGTTTTCACTCATGCTGGAAAATAGATTTGCTCACGAGACCCTTTTATGGATGTATGTACTTTTGTTTTTCCCAGTATTTGGATATGTATTTTATCTATTTTCAGGTCAGCTCTATTTAAAGGGGTATTTGTTTCGAAGTAAAAGGAAAAGAGATCGGGAAGAATGGAAGAGTCTTGTCACTCATGTATCACCGCCAGATCTTTCGTTCTTGAATGATCATCAGCAATCATTCGCAGCTTTTGCCAAAAATGCTTCTGAGACAACTATAAGTACATCTTCGCAAACGGAAGTTTTGAAAAATGGAAACGAAACGTTTACGGAAATCATTAAACAATTAAAAAAGGCTGAAAAATTCATTCATATTGAATATTATATTTTTCGTTCAGACAGGCTTGGTACCGAAATTATAGATATCCTTATTGAAAAAGCAAAAGTTGGTGTTGAAGTTTTATTCATTTTTGATGCGGCGGGTAGTTTAAGCCTTTCAAATAATGAAGTTAAGCGGATGAAAAATGCAGGGATAAAAGCTTATCCATTTTCGCCATTGAAACATGGTTTTTTCAATCAAAAGTTCAATTTTAGGAATCACCGCAAAATCATCATCATTGATGGTGAAATTGGTTTTGTAGGCGGTTTAAACGTAGGTGAGGAATATTTAGGGCGAAATAAAAACATTGGTTTTTGGAGAGATACACACATGGTCCTGAAAGGGGAAGCGGTATATATGCTTCATACCGTTTTCCTTTTGGATTGGGAATATGTTAGTGGGGAAGATGTATTGCAAGAACGTCCAGCATTCAAAAATAAAGTTGAACATGGTGATGGAGCTGTCCAGGTTGTAGCAAGCGGACCTGATACACAACAGGGAATAATGAGTGATTTTTACTATTCGCTTATTACTAGCGCCACTGAATCAATCTGGATTGCAAGCCCATACTTCGTACCTAATCAAGCCATTAAAGCAGCAATTAAACATGCAGCCATTAAGGGGTTACAAGTTAGGCTTATGGTTCCGGCAGTAAATGATGGGTTTTTAACCCAATATGGCAGTCGCTCCTATTTCGGGGAGCTGCTTCAATTCGGTGTAGAGGTATACTCGTATAAAAAGGGCTTTTTACATCAAAAACTTATTATCGTAGATGGTGATATGGCCTCTATAGGGACCGCAAATATGGATATGAGGAGTTTTCATCTGAATTTCGAAGTCAATGTCTTTCTTATGGGCAGCCGTACCATTGATGATCTTGTCACTCATTACAAAGAAGATATGAAAGATAGTGACAAACTAGATTCAATCAGGTATAACGATCGTGGCTTCTTGGAACGTTCAAAAGAATCATTTGCCAGATTGTTTTCGAATGTACTCTAATGGGAAAAAATGAAGATAAATAGTATAGTTGAAATGTAATGAAATTAGTTGGCCATAAGGAGAATTAAAGAGAATATGAAATTGGTTTCCTGGAATGTGAATGGTATTAGGGCTTGTGTTAAAAAAGGATTTTTAGATTACTTTAAAGATGTGGATGCAGATATTTTTTGTCTTCAAGAAACTAAGCTACAAGAAGGGCAGATTTCACTTGAGTTGGAAGGGTACCATCAATATTGGAATTATGCACTGAAAAAAGGATATTCCGGAACAGCCATTTTCACGAAGGAAAAACCACTTTCCGTGAAATATGGTGTAGGGGAGCTGGACGAGGAGCCGGAAGGCAGGATCATAACACTGGAATTCGAGAAATTCTATATGGTGAATGTTTATACACCCAATGCCAAAAGGGATTTATCTAGGCTTGATTACCGTCTCGAATGGGAAGATGGGATGATTGATTATCTTAAAAAACTGGATTTGATGAAACCGGTAATCTTTTGTGGTGACCTGAATGTCGCACATCAGGAAATCGACTTGAAAAACCCAAAACCTAATATTGGGAATTCGGGTTTCACTAATGAAGAACGTGGCAAGATGACTGAATTACTTGATGCAGGGTTTATCGATACATTCCGCCATTTTTATCCGAACCAGGAAGGTGCCTATACTTGGTGGTCATATATGAGTAAAGTAAGAGAGCGGAATATTGGCTGGAGAATCGATTATTTCATTGTTTCTAAACGGATGGCGGATTCTTTAATGGAGGCTAACATTCACTGCGATGTTATGGGGAGTGATCATTGCCCGGTCGTCTTGGAAACGAACCTCTAATCGAATAATTTCGTTTAAATGGGGATACTATTGGTTATCCATATTTAACAGGAGGTTAGGATTATGAACACATTTATCGTGGGCTTTCATCAAGAAGATAATGTAGATAGCATGCAAGTGCAAAAACTGACGGCGGCTGAGTTTGAAAAAACAACATCACGCGGTTTTCGCAGATTATTTGAACTGGATACAAATATCGGGTATTTCGTTTTTTTTGATGCAGAAGATGATGAGGGTGATTTATCTCATCTTGTTTTGCAGTATGAAGAAGATAACCAGGATCCAAGTGATTGTTATTCCTTTTCTAAAAATGACTTTTATGAATTCATGGCACTTTATTTGCAAGGCATGGATGAAGTGGAAGATGCAGAAGATGATGAGGACAACGAAGAGTATGGACCAATCCATCATCTTGCCCATTTGATGTTTCATATTGTTGAAGAAGGGAAATCCGTAAAGCCTTAACTGCCGGGTGATGAGATGAAAGGGACTTGTGGGCTTTGTGGCAGTGTTGAGATTGAACTGACCATCTCCTAGGGAGTTAAGCGGCAGCCATTTACCAATTGCTTATCTCTGTAAATCATGTCATAAACAGATTCACGCACGCCTTGTACGACTATATAAAACGTTGTATTGCTAAAAGATGATGAAGCATTGAAAAAATACTTAAAGTGGATAAAAAACAACCGGTTACCAGGGCAGTCAAGATTAGAAAATCAAAAACAAATAATGCAAACGCCCATCTTTATAAAGATGGGCGTTTGCATTTCGTTCAGCTTGCTTTATTTTTCAACCGGTCCAGTAAAAATCCACCTTTAAAATAGCGTGGTTCATATGAAATGATGAAAGCCTTAGGTTCAAACTTTTCAACGGTTGCTATTAATTCTTGTTCCCGGTTTCGTTTTGTCAAGATTTCCATCCGATAGCGGTTGCTATCCCTGCCCTCGCCCGTATAAAGAGTGACACCAAATCCGTTGTTCCTTAGGGTATCAACTAACTGTTCATTTTTGGTTTGGGTATTAACGGTTACATTAATAAAACCGATGGCGAGTTTTTGCTCAATTTTCGTACCAAAAATTATTCCGATTCCAAAACCGACTGCATAGACAACCATGGCGAGTATGCTTTGGTCACCGCCAAATACAAGGGATAAACCAAAAACGTATACTAACATTTCTGCGATACCCAGTATCGAGGCAAGTATGGTAATATTTTTTACTAAGAAAATGGTTCGCAGCGTGTATATCGGAACATAAATAAGTTGCAATAGCAGAATCAGAAGTATTTCTTTCAATTGAGCACCTCACCAATATCTTCTAGTTAAATTTAGATGTTTTATCCTCGGGAATGTTCATACTATATGTAACATCTTCCATAATCTAACCACACAATAATAGAAGAATTCAATGGGAAATATTAAGTATTTTTTATGGAATTTCCATTGTGAACGAATTAAGTATTTATAAGGTTTTTCAATACTCTTTTTTTTATTAATTTGGTATCATTATCCTTATTGATTCATAAGGGGGAATGAATATGATTAATTATGATGGACGGATATTCAGAGCAAAAGTCAACTCTGAAAATGGGGAAGTATCAGGAAATACTTCCTTTCACTATTCACAAGAAGGTTCTATTCTTTCAGCAAGTTATCATGGTGGAGAGATTGTTAAAGGTACGTTAATAGGGCTTGTCCATATGGATGGATCTCTTGAATTCAGGTATAATCATATCAATGAAAAAGGTGAAATAAGAGGAGGAAGCTGTCTTTCCACCCCTGAAATGCTGCCTGATGGAAGGATACGTTTGCATGAAAAATGGAAATGGTCAGATCTCGAGCATAGTGAAGGACACTCCATCATTGAAGAAGTGAAAAAATAAGATTCTGCATAGAGGGGTTTGAGGACAATTACTACTATTTGTTTAGTGCGGCATGGTCAAACAGATTGGAATGCACTAGGGAAACTGCAGGGGCAGACTGATATCCCTTTAAATGAACTAGGAAAGATACAGGCACGGCAATGTGGTGAATTTTTGTCTGAAGAGGATTGGGATGTAATCATATCAAGCCCACTAAAAAGGGCAAGGGAAACGGCTGAAATCATTTCAAATTATATCGAAGTTCCGGTAATTGAAAAAATAGCATTCATTGAAAAGAATTTTGGCGTCGCTGAAGGAATGACAGCAGCTGAAAGGAAAGCAGCATTCACGGATAAGTTATATCCCGGTCAGGAAAATCAGGATTCTTTACGAAACAGGCTGATGAATGGGCTCCAGGAAATTCAAAAGGAGTATCCTGACAAGAAAGTGATACTTGTTGCACATGGCGCTGTCATTCATTTCATTTTACGATTGATGTCAAACGAGTCAATCGTTTCGAAAGAAATGCGGTTGTTCAATGCATGTTTGAGTACGATTAGATTTGATGCCGATTCTTGGATTATTGATGATTTCAATCAAGTGAATCATTTATCTTAGTCCTATATTGGTTGGGGTTAAAAATGGGTATGGTTGATATTCAGGAGCTAATGAAGGAAAGAAGGAAATCATGACTAAAAAGACGGCATTGATTTTAGGGGCTACAGGTGTGGTCGGTACCCAATTGGTTAAAGAGATAAGCAGCAGCAAAATCTATAAGGAAATCCATTTTATGACAAGAAGGGAAACGGAATTCACAGAGCCGCAGTGCACAGGGCATATTGTGGATTTCGAAAATTTATCCAGGTATGCCGATTTGTTCAACGTCACCGATGTTTTCATTTGTTTAGGTACAACGATCAAGAAGGCTAAATCCAGGGAAGCTTTTCGTAAAGTTGATTATGATTATGTAATCGAAGCAGCTAAAATGGCGAAAACATCCAATGTTGAAAAATTACTCGTCATAACAGCCATGGGAGCCGATTCCAAATCAAAGTTTTTTTACAGCCGTGTTAAGGGCGATGTGGAAGGAACACTACAACACCTAGATTTGAATTCTGTACATATTTTCCGTCCTTCCTTACTTCTTGGAGAACGAAAGGAATTTAGGGCAGGTGAAAAGATTTCTAGTATGCTAAGCCCATTTGCTAAATTTCTCTTTATGGGCCCTTTACGCCCATATCGTGCCATAGAAGCAAACAAAGTAGCTGCTGCAATGTATGCTGCAGCCCAAACGACGACAAGGGGATTTCATCTTTATAATTCTGATGAAATAGAGAGACTTTCAACAAGGAGTTAATCATAAATTCATGAAATGAGCCTCCAATAGGCTCGTTTTTTTATAATATTAAAGCCGTTTTGGATGCATCTGACAGCGGATGAACATTTGTAGCTGAAAAAAGGAAGTGGAGTATAACAGTGAGAACCTGGATAAATTGGAAAGTCCAGGATAAAGGGGTCTGGAAAGGTAATTAAAGTCAATCAATAGAGAAATTCATGATACTACTTCATTTCTAATCTTCCGGTTGAAACTTGATTCCAACAAAGTTTTCCACTACAATTCGTAGTGGGAGTGATAAAAATGAATATTAAAAATTTTAAATATGATGAAGTTGGACTGAATCGTTTCTTTGGTCCCTTGGAAGCTAATATCATGGAATATTTATGGGATAAAAATGAACAGAGTATTAAAGCTGTCCAGCAATCCTTGGAGCTTGACAAGCCTATCAACTTTAATACTGTAATGACAGTCATGAACCGTTTAGTTGAAAAGGGCATTCTTGAAAAGAGGTCCGAAGGAAGGCTTTCATTATTTCGCCCCGTGCAGTCTAAAGCCGAGTTTTTAGAAGAGCAGTCAAAGAAACTGACTGAGAATTTGCTGGATGAGTTTGGCGGGGCAGTCATTAGCCATATGCTTGATGCCATGAAAGACGCTGACCAAGGTTTAATTGAAAAATTGGAACAAAAAATTCAATCGTTAAAAAAGGATAAATTATAATGTGGAAGAAAAAGTCTTATTTTGTGATAAGCCTGAGTCTTTTAATTGCTTGTGTAGTATGGAGCCAAATGGGAGCGTTTTTGGTACATATCTTTTTTGGAGTAAATATTAAAGCCAACTTTTTTAAATTTTGCTTTAGTCTATTCAAGGAAGGTTCAGTTTACTACTTTGTAGTCATCACACTGCTCAATATAGTAATATCCTATAGTATATTGAGCACCCTTTTCAAAATTGCAGAGCAATATCTTCTATCCAGAAAGTTTAAACAAAAGCTTTTTACCTACAAAAACGTTGAAAAGACAAGGGCAATAAATGAAACATTCAAACAGGTCAGCAAAGATATCTTAGTTGTTAATGCTGATCAACCACTTGCGTTTACGCTTGGTTTCAGGCGACCTTTCATTGTTTTAAGCACTGGTTTAATTCAATTATTGGAGCTTGACGAGCTGGAAGCGGTAGTGGAGCATGAAGCATTTCACCAAAAAAGATATGATCCACTGGTAATCTTTATTTTACAGTTGATCTCGCATTCATTATGGTTTGTTCCACTGACAAAATGGTGTTATAAAAATTACAAAATAATAAGTGAATTATTAGCCGATGAATATGCGATTAATAAAATGGGCACTGATTTAGGCATAAGCGCTGCTTTGTTGAAGTTAATTAAACATTTTTGCTCTGATAAATCAACTCCTGTCATCGTCCACTTCTCAAATGAATCGGTAAACTATAGACTTCAGCAATTAGTTGATCCTCATAAAACAATTCCTTTGAGGGCTGATAGTACCACGATTTTTGTTTCTATATATGTTTTGGTGATATTATTGGGAATGACTATAGTGATTGTCGGATGACTTTCACTTGATTTTTTTGCAAGTTTACACTACACTTTGTAGTGTAAACTAAATAAAAGGAGATGTGTCATGAATAAACAAGAAATCGGTACCTTTTTATTAAGAGTAATGTTGGGAATTACATTTTTGTTACATGGTTTGTCAAAGTTCCAAGGTGGATTGGATAACACTTCAGGATGGTTTCAAAGTATGGGCATTCCAGGGTTTTTGGCCTATGTTGTTGGTACAATTGAATTGGTTGGAGGATTAGCTTTAATTTTAGGTCTTGGAACAAGAATAATTTCTGCTCTCCTTATATTCATTATGGCTGGTGCAATTGTTTATGTGAAATTTCCAGCAGGTTTTATGGGGAATGGAGAAGGTACAGGTTTCGAACTGGACCTGGTTCTTATGATTATTGCACTTCACCTAGTATTAAATGGAAGCCGATTCCTATCTATAGACTCTAAGCTGCCAAATCCCAAAAAAACGAAAAATTCAGAAAAAATAGCGAGTTAATAAGGAAGGTTACCAAATTGAAACGAATGTATTAAAGTCAAAAAAAACTTTTCTACTGAACGAATTCAAAAAACTTAGTCAAGGAGCGTAGCTTGAGGGCATGAATCCGATAATTTACTTGGGTCATGCCTTTTTCATTTCACCTTGATTCGTTGATGTTTCTTAGAAATCCCGATATAATCTTCTATTTCTTGTGTGAAGTGCTCCATGCTCTGAAACTGATGTAAAATCAAGCATTTCAGATATAAGTAATTTACTATAAACGAATTGTCAAAACACACCCTTGCTAATCCATTACTAAAAGGTCAAACAATCACCTTTGGAGTTTAAAGACCAGTCTTCAATTGTGGAGGATACCTTGGATTATGCAGTAAAAAAGGCATAGTATATACTGGAATGCCAATGAACGTGGTAGTTTTGACGAGAATTCCCTTTAAGATCCAAAGAAATTGATAAAGCGCTACATCCCATTGAATAAAATCGATAACCTACTAACAAATACTTCATATAAGCCCCCCTAATCTATTCACATTAAGAAATACCATTATTTTTATAAAGCTATACTCATTAAAAAGGTGACAAACGTTCCGTACAGAAGGATAAAAATACGAAGACTCCTCCTTAATTACACTTGTTTATTGATTCAGGGGATAATGAATATATGTTCTTCCTAATTTGATTGTTAAAGGAATGCAAATGGTTCTTGAACCTTTCATAGATATACAGATGGACGAGGAACCTACTAGCCTGAGAGCTCTTGTGGAACTTCCAGCTGCTGTTGAATCAAGTATTAGAGAATTATTAAATGATCAAAATGAAAACCAACAATTGTTGAAGCATACATACACCGAGATAGGACAACCAATTGGTTTTGAGTGATTTTTATTGACGAACGTATGTTCCGTGTTATAAAAAATATTCATGGGTAATAATGGTATAGTGGTTATTGCCACTATAATTTCAAAAGGAAGCTTGGAAGTTACTCATGCCGTGTAAAAAAATTAGAACAAAAGGAGCTATTTAACTATGACCATGAGATTGTCCCCCTATTTAATGATGAACGGAAATGCGAAGGAAGCGATCCAATTTTACGAAAAAGCATTGGATGCGAAAGTCCTTTTTAATCAAACTTTTGGAGAAATGCCAGAAAACCCGGAATTCCCTTTACCAGAAGAAGCAAAGGAACTTGTGTCACACGCAATGTTAAAGGTTGGAGAAACGGACCTCATGTTTTCAGATATGTTTCCGGGTCAAACCAGTCAAACTGGAGATCAAGTTACGATTTGTATTTCAACTAACGATATCGAAGAATCAAAGCGAATTTTTGAGTCCTTGTCGCAAGACGGACAAGTGAAAATGCCGCTCCAGGAAGCATTTTTTAGCCCTGCTTATGGGATAGTATTGGACAAATTCGGTATTACCTTTCAAATTTACACAGAGGCTCATCAATGAATTTCCTCTATGAAAAAAATATCCCCAAGCTATAGTAGCTTTTTTTGAATCTTAGTTTCAACAGAAGGCACAATAGTTGAAAAATTAAATCCCAATTTCTCATTGTTATCACTGAGAGATTGGGGTTTTTAATATGGAATATCCCTTACCGCATGGCTGAAACTTTAGATGCATATTAAAAGCTCCCTTCTTAATGAAGCATCACACAATGGAGTCCCACAAGTATTACGAGGATTCACAACAATAATTAAGGGGAGTTTTATTAAATCAAAATGCCCCTCACAGTACACACTCTTCACACTATCCCTGTATGTTTCCCTTGAATGGAGCCGTTGTTAATCTGATTAATAATGTTTGTACTCAACTAATATAAGGCTGCCTAATAACCGAAGACCACCATTTGTGTCATGTCTTGGAAAGGAAGGAAGATATCATTAATTTTTCTTTGCCATCTTAAATTTTGATACCTTTTCGTTATCCTTCTGTGATATCTGTCATCTATTCTTTAACTGTTTGTTATTTGTATTGGAATTAGCTATGCTATTATTTAAAACATTAGCATACATACAAGCCAAATAGGATGTAACAAATTACAGATGATAAAGGCAGTGCTATAGAAATAAAGTAGATAATTTCTTCCTAATGAGCATGATACCTTAAATAGGGGCATTAAAATCGAGAAAAAGCAGTCTTGAATAACTCACTCATATCATTGATCATTTAGAAAATATATACACTTCAATTGAAGTCGGTTTGAATCGTTCCTTTTTATTATATTTATATCTATTAATTTCCCGCCAAAATGCCACATCATCCATAGCCTGCTATTTACCAGAGTTAAAATGATTCATTTTTTTCAATTAATAGGGTAATATCACTCAATTTAACATTGCTTGGCGTAATAAGATGAAAAGGGGGAACTTTGTGAACACAGATCAAGCTTTCGACCTGTTAAAGGATGCAGGTGTTACAGAAAGTAGTAATATTCAAACTGTTCGACGATGGCTGCGTGAAGGAAAGATTAAATACGAGGGAGGAAACGGGAAAAGAAAAACTGGATATATTCTGGATGATACAGACCAAGCTTTCGACCTGTTAAAGGATGCAGGAATAACAGAAAGCAGTAGTATTCAAATTGTTCGACGTTGGTTACGAGAAGGTAAGGTTAAATACGGGGGAAACGGAAAGAGTAACACTGGATACATAATCGATGACAAATCCTCAAGGCTGGCAATAAATGATATATTAGATCAAAATAAGGACGAAATCATACACCGATTAAAATTAAAAATACAAGCCCAAGATAAGCAAATAGAAGGCATTGAGGAACTTAATGAGACTGCAAAAAAAATATTAATTCAGCAAAGGGATATGTATAAAAAGGAAGTAGTCATTCTAAAGAATGAAAAAAGTGAATTGCAAAATGAAACAAAGGATTTATTAAAAGAAAATATTGAATTACGTAATGAATTGATAAAAGTAAAAGCCAACATAGGAGATGATTACAATTACGGCTCCACTGCCCAATCAAATGATTATAGTGAAAAATTAGGGCTTTCAAGAATGGCAAGTTATAAAGAATTGTTAGCCGAATATAAAGGGTTATTAAAAATAACTCATCCAGACCATAACGGCAACGCAAAGGTCTTTCATTACATTAAGACTGATTTCGATAGTTTTAGAAATAGCAACAAAGGTAAATGATTTAGGGTTTAAATTCAAGAAAGAATGCTGAATAAGGTAAGGACTGTAAAGTAAAAACTAATAAGAGTTTGAATTCGAATTTAATAAAGAATCCTTGTTCTATAGTGTATTTATTTTAGAGGTTCCATGGTCTTGACAGATACATCAAATCTTATCAACCAAAGGATTTTCTCTAAAACGTGTTCAACGCTTAATGAGCAAGGCGAGTATTCGTTCTATCACGAAGAAAAAATATCGTTCTTATCCACTTCTGTATTGGATCTTCATTCAAAGAAAGTAGTAGTAGGGTATTTCTTTTCAAGTTCTATGATGACAGAATTGGTCTTAAAATCTTTTGATAACGCTCATTTTTCACAAAAGCCCTTGGTGGCTAGTTCCCTTCATACGGACCTTGGCTTACAATATACAAGCAGTGAGTTTAAATTCATCTTTTCCAAAACCACCTTATTAAGCAATCCTTTAGTCAACAAGGCTGTCCGTATGATAATGCCTGTATTGAATCCTTTCAAATGGAAACAAAGTCAATCACGTGCGATATCTCGACTATCAAACAGCTAAATTAGTGATGTTCCAATTTATTGAAGGTTGGTATAACCGAAAAAGAATTCACAGCAGCTTAGGATATAAAAGCCATTGAAGATAAAATTAGAAATACAGCTTAAGGTTTAACTTTTTGTGTCCAAAATATTGACTCAAATCCACAGTACATGGAAAAAGTGTGTTTTGAAATTAATCGAAACACGCTTTTTTATATTCAATTGAATCATCCTTTTATAAAAAAGTTTAATAATTTTTGTGATTCTTATTCAATTAAAGCCTCCGATTATGGAAGATCTCAAGCCCCTGTTACTTTGATTAATTCACAATATTTTTAAGTTAATTCCCTTTCACTTCCAGAAGTGCGTTGAAATCCATAAAGTAAAAAACTCCTTATAGAAAGAAATAAGCGGAAAATTGAAACTTATTTAATCGAACTAATGTAAATCCCTTTTAATAACACCAGTCAATATAAATGCAAAAAACAACATCTATGACTGCGTTTAGTAATATAAACAATTTGAAATTTTTTTTATCAATTTTAATATCCGCATAGAACATACCAAAAACGACCATTATTAAAAGGGAATTTCCCCAATTCCTTGGCCCTAATTTGATACTAATAGAGCATCCCTAATCATATTCTTATAATAGAAAACAATAAAAAGGGGTGTAAAGTTAGTTGATAAAAGAAAAGGTTAGCTTACGACCCATTGTAAGTAAGATAAATTTACCCACCGTTTTGAAAACAACTATTCTTCCGGGTGACTCAATTGAAAGATTATTTATTGCAACTCAGGTAGGAGAGATCTTTTACATAGGAAACGGAGTTATTAGGATTTTTTTAGATATTCGCTCGCGAATCTTAAAATTAGGTAGTTCTGAACAAGGTGTTTCAGGTAGAGGATATGATGAACGGGGATTAATAGGGCTAGCGTTTCATCCGGAATTTTATTATAATGGTTTGTTTTATCTTCATTATTCAGTAGCTGGAACACAAGGTCCAGGGGCCCTTACTGAACATTTTATGCCTAACCCGTGTGATCCCAGTACTTTAAACCTAAAATGGATAAATAGAGAAACTCAATATGATCATATTGATACAGTTGAAGAATGGATTTTACAATCGAATGGTCAACCTCAAAAACGACGGACATTACTTAACATAAGAAGACCATTTTTTAATCATAATGGTGTCAATAGCTTAAACTTTTCACCTGAAACCGGAAAACTTATTTTAACAACTGGAGATGGTGGAGCAGGCTATGATCCATTTAATTTAAGTCAAGATGATATGGAGATAGCTGGTAAAATAATTGAAATTGATGTAGTTAAGAATACATTTATCGATGATCCACCCGTAGTCACACGTTTTAATGAACTTCCCTCACCTATTCAGGAAACGCTTACGGTAATCGCAAAAGGGGTTCGCAATATAACAGGCATTTCATTTCAAAAGTTTTATAATCAGTATATCAAATATGTGGGGAATGTCGGACAGGATTTGGTAGAGTCAATTTTTTCATTCGTTAATTATAAACCAATACCGGTTACTCAGCTTATTCAAGCTTCTTTAATGAGAATTAAACCTGACCAAGATGGATTTATTAACTTTGGTTGGCGAGGGTGGGAAGGTGCTTTTCCTACTTCGTTTATAAAGGGCTGTTCTGAAAATCCGACTTTGAATGAGAAAACGATTGCTTATTACAATGACACAGTAAAAACTTCTGTGAGGCGTCTACAGCCTTTAACTAGTTATTTTCATAAAGATCCTCGACCCGATAAGTTTGCAGGAACTGCACTTACAGGAGTGCAAGCCTATATGGGGAATAGAATCCCAAATTTAACGGGAAGCGTTGTGTTTACCGATCTTGCCCGGAAGGAAGAATCTCGACCTCCGGTTAGAGGGGTTTTAGCTTATACCAGGGTAAGTTCAGATTGTAAACTAAACGATTTTAGTGTTGTTGAAACTGATTATAACTTTGGGACGCAATCAGCTTATTATGTTAGTTTGGGAACGAATCTGGATCAAACCAGACTATATTTAGGGGTTTATGGCTCTATGAAAGCGACTGATTTTAACAAAGGTACTGTTTTTGAAATTGTTCCATGATTTATTAAAACTATCGACGGCTGGAGTATTTATCATATATTAACTGTATTTGTGACAATAAAGACAAAGTAGAAAATTTCAAAATAGAGCTAATTGTAGTTTAGTAATAAAGTTTGTTCAAAAATACCTTGCACACCCATGCCCATCAACTTAAGGAATTCATTGTTCCCCAAAATGAAAAATAGGAAGGAACACAAAAGGGAGAGAATGTGCCTGTCCAAACTTGCTCATTTGAAACACGGGAATTTGTAGCTGTTCCTTGCCAAAAATAAATTTTTTTATCGGGACCAAGATAACACCGCTTTTTGATGATCTCCAATCTAGGTAAATCCTGAACTAATATCCTTCTTGGAACCATCTGGTCTTACAATAATAATTAATCCCTGGTGTGCAACATAGATATTACCTTTGTGAAAAAAGTGAAAAACTGGCAAGTGGGGGGAACCCTCAGCTATTACTCTTGTTCCGCTTGGAGTAAGCCTAAATACTTTACCATTTCCAGAAGAAATTTTAGCATCTGCAATTAGCATTTCCCATCGATCCGTAACCGTTAATTTAATTGGAGTTGTAGACGTTTGCAAATACTTTAATTTTTTAAATAACCATGGAGGGGCAATCCTCATTCCAATTGATTACTAACAGGAAATATAGCATAAAGCGAAAGGTAATGAATAGTATAGAAAGTGACAAATTGGTTGTTTTTTGGGGGGGGGGTTTAATCAATCGGTTTGTTCGTTATTGGTATCAATCGATGATAGGGACAGCTGCAAACTATGTTCCTGTGAGAAAAATGACCCTTGCAACCAAGTTAGTTATTACAGCCTTATTGAGTACATTTTCCACTATGCTTCAATCAGCAGGGGGCTTTATGCCTGGTATAGGCTTTCTAATTAGTTTTCTGGCGACATTACCAATTTTTTTAGCTACTTGTTTTTCTATCCGCCAGGGAATCCTCTCTTATACCCTTACGATTTTCCTTTTATTTATTATTCAGCCGAGTGAACTAATTATCTTTCCCTTTACAACAGGTTTATTAGGCCTTGCGATGGGTGTGGCCTTTTTACAGTTGAAGAGGAGAATTGTGGTTGTTTCCTTTTCAGCAATATGTCTACTTACGGGTATCATGGTGATTCTGTATGTATTTCGTTTTCCAGTGCTAGGCCCCACTGTTGATCAAACTATGGATCCAAAGGTTATTGCAATAATATTTATATTGAGTTTTCTATACTGCTGGTTCTTCGCGGAACTTTGTAGAATACTCATGAGTAGATTGTTTCGGGCATTGCCTTAACAGTTGAGTAAAATCTTTTTGAACGAATAAATTGAGTTTGGACGTTTGGGGTATAAGGGCGTGGAAACTCTAGCGGATGTTCCTCATGCTTTTCCACCTTTACATACTGCCTGTTGGGTAAGTGGTGTGCAAATACATAACATAACTGCATGGTGAAAAGAAATGCAAAGTTAAGCTAATAAGAACTTGGATATCCGGATTGCCAAACAAACATTACACTGGATGGAGCTTACTTTGAAATGCCTTAAAGCATTTAATAGCAGAAGAGTAAGACGAAGTTTTGAAAGGTCCATGGACAAGTCTTAATTAGGCTATTGGTCATTTATTTGATTTCACCTTGTGGCCATATTTTATCAGGAAAATCCTTAATGAACTAATAGGTGTATTAGCATTCCTGTAGATCGTTAAATATCAGGTTTGAAAAAAATAGAGCCCCTCAGTAAGATACGAGTATAGAGACCAATCTAACTCAAAATCTTAAGGAGGAAGCCCTACTATGAATTTTAAAATGCAAAACAAACAAAATCAACTAATTGAGAGAATTACGGATCAACATCTAGTTGTTGGTGTGGATATTGCCCAACACGTACACGTGGCCCGTGCAGTAAACTATCGGGGCATTGTGGTCGGAAAACCTTTGTCTTTTCAAAATAACGAAGAGGGTTTTACTAGCTTACTAAACTGGATCAAGGAACTAAAACACTTGAAAAACTTAGACACCACGATAGTCGGAATGGAACCTACCGGTCATTATTGGATAAACCTTTCAAAGTGGCTAGTCAAACAAAACATTGATGTTGTCACGGTCAATCCTCACCATGTCAAAAGAAACAAAGAAAATCGTGATAATACGCAATCCAAAAGTGATAAAAAAGATGCCCTTGTCATCGCTGATATGGTGAAGAATGGCTACTATGCCTTCGTTCGTTCCACTTCAGAATCATTTGAAAAACTTCGTGTCCTTATGGCTAACCGAGATGTGATCGTTAAGCGTCTTGTTAGCTCCATCAACCAAATTAATCGCTGGGTGGATGTTGTCTTTCCCGAGCTCCGGGAAGTGTTTAAAGACGTATCATGTAAAGGGGCAATCGCAACCCTACGCCTCTTTCCTACCCCAGCTGAATTATGTTCCTTACAGCCTCAAGATATCGTAACCGGGTGGAAATCATGTATGAAGCGACATTCCGGGCATAAAAAAGCCCATTCCCTGCTTGCGTTGGCCAAGCGTTCAATTGGTACGAAACAAGCCCTTGATGCGTATAAACTTCACTTGGGACAGTTATTAGAGGAATATGATCTCGCTTCATCCCAACTCGAAAGAGTGACGCAAGAAGTCACAAACGTCTTGGAACAGATTCCATTCGTTAAGCAATTACTTGCCATTAAAGGAATCAGCGAGATTTCACTAGCGGGCATCTTAGGAGAAGCTGGAGATCTAAGTGGGTTCGCTCACGGGAATGCGCTCCTTCGTCATGCAGGATTGCATCTAGCTGAAGCAAGCTCTGGGAAGTGGAAAGGCCAAATTGTTCTTTCCAAACGTGGAAGATCACGCCTGCGGCGTTACCTTTTCCTTGCGACCATGAGTCTGGTGATGAATAACCCTGAGTTTAAAGCCCTACACTCGAACAATGTTAAAGTAAAGAAGATTAAGAAAATGAAATCCATCATGAAACTATGTGGAAAACTTGCCCGTGTTCTAGTAGGGATTGCTCGTAATGGCTCTGCCTATAAACCGGAAATGGTCTTCCCTCTTGAACAACTAGCAGCGTAAATTTACATTCACATTGTTATTAACGAAAGTTGGCTTATTCGTAGGATTTCAAAGAAAGCACGAAGTACTGGATGTAATGAACAAAAGGGCAATGACCCGTTCCGTTAGCAAAACCGGCCTCCACCCCTTGGATAGGTATGACGAAGGAATGAAAGGGCATAGGATTATGACCCGTTGAGACATGGGAGGGAAAGCCTCCAAGGGCAGCGTGGAAAATGCGTGCAGCATATGTAATAATATGGGATTTTTAATGGATCCCCTATTTCAATCTGTCCTCATCTTATCAAAACGGTCCTATCTCTTTCGTTCATCTAAAGCAACCTATACCATGTGGTATGAAATCCTGCGAATAAGCGAGTATTCGTGAGCATTATCTATTAAACTGAGGGAGTTCATTAAGGAACTCGATGAGAAAAAAGGATGTCTATTTTCTGTTTTTTCTCGAACTTCATTCTTCATCTATTAAAACAGATATAAAGGTTTGAAGGAGACAGTTATGTGGGAGCAGGAAGTGAATTACATCTATCATTTTTAAACCATCTGACATTTGGAGACTATTTTTTCCTTCTCATCCATTGTGTTGCAACCCATTTTTCTCCAGTAATAACTGGAGCTCCACCATGTAAAGTCAGGTCGTTAAGGTTTTGATCGTTATAGAAATATTCAAAATACACTGCCATTCTTTTTTGAGGTGATACTGAAAAATTCAGTTTAGGAAAAAAAGTTTCTCCCCCATGCTCTACATCATTTAAGTACATGATGATTGTCCTGATTCTATTATTTTTTTTCTATACTTGAAGATGTAAAAAAATCAAAATGAGCTTATATACTTGCCCAGGAGTATATTTAAAATTTGAATACCATCTCCATGTTCAGGGGTAGATTCATGATTGTTGAAATCCGTTTTTCAATTTTGGTAATGATGTCATATTCATTTTCTTCAAAAAACATACTACTGCCCGTTCTTATCTCATTTACTTCGTGCTTAACTCCAATTTTGGAACGATTCATTCTGTCTTTTGACAATTTAATAAGCCCGTCAAATTCTTCGTGACTCAAAACATTCCCTAATATTACAATTAGTGCTTCAACTAATCTAGCAATTACATTAATTTCTCGGTCTTCCGTTTTGATTTTATTTCCAATATGATTAAAAATAGTTTGTTCTTTACTTATAAAGGAATTTCAGGTTCAGCTTCAGAATCAATTAATTAAACAACTAGATGAGACTTTAAATAAAATCTTACACGAAATGACGAAGATTTCACAACCACTAGAAAATATTCAAGCCCAACTCCAACTCCAAGAATAACAACAGAAGGAACTTCAGATTCAACTTCAGAATCAGTTAATTAAACAACAAGATCAAACTTCAAATAAAATCTTATATGAAATAACGAAGATTTCACAACCACAACCCCTCCAATTAAAATTGGCTTTTAGCATAATCATACACTTGATTTAGATTTAGATAAAAAGGCGCAGATTGCAATGTTAATAGCAATTAGCAGTAGTAGTAATACAAATTAAGATGAAACTGAATAAAGAAGAAAAGGCTGAGATGAACTGTGCCCCATTTTACGGACAGTATAATAAAGCGCCTAAGCGGCTAATATGTGGTCCCGGTATTGTACCGGGGCCATTTTCTTTAGCCCCCATTGATAACGATGATTATTATAATCTTCAATAACTCGATCAACTTCTTCCTTCTTATCCGTTAAATTACTACAAATTTTATATTCTGCCAAATCCTTAAAGTTGCCAAAGAAACTTTCCATTGGCGCATTATCCCAACAGTTTCCCTTGGGGGACATGGATTGGGTTAGCCCAAGTTCCTTCACTTTGTTTTGAAATAGCGGATAGGGTGTAATGGAAGCCTTGGTCATAATGCAGGATTGCATTCCGATCAAACTCGTGATTCACAGCCTGCCTTAGCTTGTTTAAAGTTTCATAAACGTAATGGCGTGGATAAATGATATGTAACTATTTCTTTTGTAGCCACATCTTCCTAAGTTGATCCTCTACAGACTGTGGCTTGGAATAAGGGCGTCCTGTACTTCCTTTTCCACGGCGTTCCATAAGGAAGCCTTCCTCACCAAACCTTTCAAAGGTATCACGCCAGCGCTGTAGACAACTTAGGTTTGTTCCTTACCAATTATTTCGAGATTAAATCCATGTTATATGAAAATTTGAGAGGGGAATTTCCCCTTTTTATATTCCTTAACAGCTTTTGTTTTAAATTCCGGACTATAGGAAATTGTCGCTCGGAAGTACTTATGATATTTGGATTCTTTTCAAGTTTTTTAATCTGAAATTCAGTATATATATTCTTACTCATAGAAACCCTCCGTCCATACTCAGTACATCTATTGAAACTTAAAAGACCCCGGAAAAGGGACACTTTTTTATGTGTGTCTGTTATCAGGGGGATAGTTCAAGAAAGCCCCTTCTTTTTTATTTGAAAACTAAAAGGGGAAAGGAAAGTTAAAAACCGCTTATAAATTATTCACTAAAAACGGGACTTGCGATACCCATTATATTAATCAAAGAAATTGTTGCTCTCATTTCTGACAGCTGGAGTTTTTCAAAGAAAGAAAAAAGGAAATCGTTTGGCTACAAAGCCGAGAAAAAGCTCACACAGTGGTTTATTATATCGACCATTACTCTAAAACCATGGTAACTCCATTGCATAAAAAGTGTAATGGAGTTTTTAATTTGGCACTAACCGACAGGTTGCGACGCTCGGCCACAGCCAGTTTGGGATGTATAGCCTACTGGTCCCCGTTAAATAAAAAAGGACTAATTGGGCTTCTAACTAGACCGGAAGTTGTCCTATTGCATATAAAGGATTAATGAATGACAAAGGGAGGCAGCTTATGAAAATCCGAAAGGCCATTATTCCGGCCGCAGGCCTTGGGACCCGATTTTTGCCTGCAACAAAAGCTCAGGCTAAGGAAATGCTGCCGATTGTTGATAAACCAACGATTCAATATATTGTTGAAGAAGCAGTAGCTTCGGGTATAGAGGAAATTATTATCATAATCGGTAGAGGAAAAAGATCAATAGAGGATCATTTTGATAAATCCTATGAGTTGGAAGATGCACTTTTAAGAAAAAATCAGCTAGATATTTTAGAGGAAGTTCAGAAAATATCTAGTTTGGCAAATATCTATTATGTCCGCCAAAAGGAACCGATGGGGCTAGGACATGCAATTCTCTGTGCTAAAAACTTCATTGGAAATGAACCTTTTGCTGTTTTGTTAGGGGATGACATCGTTATGTCTAAAACACCCTGTTTGCAACAAATCATCAGTGTTTTTGAGTATTGCAACAGTTCCGTCGTAGCTGTTCAGAATGTACCGGAAAAGGATGTCATTAAATATGGAATTATTAAGCCAAAAGGTACAATGATTGAGCCTAACCTTTTTCATATCGATTCTTTGGTGGAAAAACCGAAAAGGGAAGAGGCTCCTTCCAGATATGCGATAATGGGGCGTTATGTTTTTAGACCTGAGATTTTTGAAACACTATCAAAGATTCCGGTTGGACATGTTAATGAATTACAACTTACTGATGCCATAAATGAGCTAAATAAGCAGCAGGCCGTATTAGCATATAACTTTGAGGGAGACCGATATGATATTGGTGATAAAGTTGGATTCATTAAAGCAACAATCGACTTTGCTTTACGCAGGGATGATATAAGAGATGAAGTACTTTCCTATTTAAGGGATGTAATTAAGAAAGAAAACCTTCAGATTAAAAAGAGAGAGCTTGAATAATATGAAAATAGCCGTTTTGGGTACAGGTTATGTCGGGCTGTCCACTGGTGTTTGTTTGTCCGAAATAGGGCATAGTGTCATTTGTATCGATACAGATGAACAGAAAATTAAAAGTTTACGTCAAGGGGTTTCTCCAATATATGAACCGGGTCTGGAGAATTTGCTTGCTCAAAATGCCGCAGCGGGCAGACTGCTGTTTACAACATCTCATCGAGAGGCGCTAAATGGTGCCGAGATTATTATCATTGCAGTAGGTACACCGCAAATGGAGGATGGGGGAGCAGATTTATCGTATATTGTGCAAGCCGCGAAGGATATTGCTGCGAACCTAGTGCAGAGTTCAGTAGTTGTTATAAAGAGTACTGTGCCAGTTGGTACGAATGATTTTATTAAAAAAATTATGGAAGAACTTTGTAACGAAAAGGTCACCTTTAATATGGTTTCTAATCCTGAATTTTTAAGACAAGGATCAGCCGTTATGGATACGATGAAAGCAGATAGAATCATCATCGGTTCTGAAAATGATGAGGCGGCTAAGAAAGTCCAAGAAATGTATCGTCCGTTAAATGTACCATTTATACTAACAAGTATTAGAAGTGCGGAAATGATAAAGTATGCTTCAAATGCCTTTTTGGCGACTAAGATTAGCTTTATCAATGAAGTTGCCAATTTATGCGGAGCAGTAGGTGCAGATGTTAAAGATGTAGCAAAGGGAATGGGAAAAGATAAAAGGATTGGAGAAGCTTTTTTACAGCCCGGTATTGGTTATGGTGGATCTTGTTTTCCAAAGGATGTTAAAGCGTTGCTTCATACTGCCAAGTTAAATGGAGTACATTTTTCCCTGTTAAAAGAAACAGTAGCGATTAATGATTTTCAGCAGGAAATCCTTGTAACGAAAGCGATAAATCGCTTGGGGGATTTAAAAGGGAAAAAGGTTGCAATGCTTGGTCTTGCTTTCAAGCCAGAGACAGACGATATGAGGGAAGCGCCATCAATCAAAATTGCGCGTTCATTAACCAAACTTGGAGCAGAAGTGGTAGCTTATGATCCGGTGGCAATAGATAATGCGAAGAAGATATTAGGGGATACAATTAGATTTGCCAGCTCAGTCCGCGAAGCGACATTGGATGCGGATGCTGTATTTATTGTTACCGAATGGAATGAGTTTAGACAATTAGACCTGGAGACATTGATGAATACAATGAGACAACCGATTATTTTTGATGGCAGAAATTGTCTTGAAGAAGACCGAATCAGAGCGTGCAAGAAAATTGAATATTACCCAATAGGAAGACCAGCAATTGTTATTGGTATGACATAAAGCGAAAACATTTTCTAACACTTCATTAACCCGAACATGATTCTTTAAAGGCATATATTAAGTTCAAACTGGAAATACAGCACCTTTGATAGTTCTTGGGTGCTTTTTTATATTTCTTTAAATGGAAGAAATATCTTCATCGACCCATTGTTTGCAAATAATCTTGAGTCATGGCATTTATTTCAATCCACCCTTTGTATTAGGCAAACGCATACTCTATGCCATTTAGCCTTACTGTATGTTATTAGTCCATGCGTACCTAAAGAGTCCTGCATAATATACTTGAAAAGGTCCAGGAAAATTTGCTTACTATGCATGAAAGGAGATCATTTATTTGCACACAGTTATGCATTTGAATTTAAGAGTCGACCCGACCCAATATATATCACAGATTAGAGAAGTTCCTGATTATGATTATATCCATATGGTACGACAACCAAAGGATATGATAGATCTTTCCCTTTTGAATGAGAAAGTTCATTATCTCAATGAAATTTTCTCACCGAAAGAATATATGAAAAGAAATAATATCTCCCTCTTACATGCTCACCATGGTCAATTAGGGATGTTATTACTTCCTTTTAAAGAGGAAACAAACCTCCCGTTGGTAACAAGTATAAGAGGCAGGGATGCAACCCTAGCTAATCAGCCCATTGGCTATCTAGATAACATGAAAAAGCTATTTGATCGAGGTGAGCGTTTTTTTCCAGTTTGTCAGTACTTGGCGGATAGGTTGATTGCTTGGGGTTGTCCTTCAGAAAAAATCAGAGTGCTCTATGGGGGCGTAGACCTTAACGAATTCAATTACCGTACCCCACATAAAGGGGGCTCTCAAAACATTTTATCCATCGGTAGGTTGGTGGAAAAAAAAGGACATCACATCTTAATGCAAGCTTTTCAAAAAATCAGAGATAAATTTCCAAATGCAACCCTGTCTATTATCGGAAAGGGGGAGCTTGAAGAATATCTCATTTCATTGGCAAATCAACTTAATTTAGGTGACTCTTTTCGTTTATTGAATCATCTCCCTAAAGATCAAGTACGAGAACAAATGACCAATGCGGATATATTCTGCGCCGCGAGCTTAGAAGCTGCCAATGGAGATGTAGAAGGTATACCTAATACATTAAAAGAAGCTATGGCGATTGGGGTACCAGTGATTTCGACCAATCATGCCGGCATCCCTGAATTAATCACTCATAACAAAGAGGGGGTTTTAGTACAAGAAAACAATGTAGATGAACTGGCAGATGCTCTTGAATTCATGCTAACTAACAGAGAGATATGGGAAACATATACAGTATCGGCTCGTCAAAAAGTCGAACAAAACTTTAACCTCGTCCATCAGCTTCAACAACAAGCTGAATTTTATGATGAACTTGTAGCCCCTTATAAAGTAGGTAAACAATATTCAGTAACACCTCGCCAAATAGTTAAAAAAATCCTTAAGGAGACTCCACAGCCTCAACAGCATGGCAAGTATGATGGCGAAACAATTGCGCCTAGAAAAAAAGTCGATTTAGCCAGAAATGCCCTTATTTATATGCAACAGCTACAACAGCTACAACAGCTACAACAGCTACAGCAGCTACAGCAGCTACAACAGCTACAGCAGCTACAACAGCAGACTAAAGATAAAGTCATAGATGTACTTGTAGCATCTAATAAAAATGACAAAAAAGCTAAAATTAAAGAGAAGGCTAAAGATGAAAAAATAGAATCTCGTAAAAAAGAAAAAAAGGCTCAAAAAGCCGAAAAAATTAAAAAAGCCCTTAGAGCAGTTAGGAGGAAATCATGGAGGATTTTAAAACCATTACTGTAACCAAAGGTGAAAAATCTTTGGAAATTCACAATCCCACTACCTATTCGCTGATAGGAATGGGGGTTCAAGGAGCAGTATTTAAACTTTCAGAAGATAAATGTGTAAAAATCTATTCAGACCCAGTACAAGCGGAAATGGAGGAAGAAGCTCTTAAAGCTGGAAAACATCTACCCTTTATGCCATTGGTGTATGAAACAGGACCAAACTATATAGTCATGGAATATTTTAATGCGCCAACCTTAAAAGAATATCTGAGAAAATGCACGTATATCCCTGATTCTATAGTAAAGAAACTTCTCTATATATTAAAAGAATTAAAACAAGCAAAATTCACCATGATAGATGCCCCCCTACGTCATATTTTTGTCGTTGGTGACGAGGAACTTAAGGTGATTGACCATACAAACTCCTTTAAAAGGATGCACCCTGTACCATTAAAATTATTAAGAGATTTAAAAATGATCCTTTTAAAGGAATCGTTCTTAGCCCAAGTGAAAAAGCTTGAACCGGACACCTACAATGAGTGGGAGGATTACTTCAATCAAAATAGTTTGGACTTTAGAAACATTCCCGTCCTCTCTGGAGGGTCAGGTAATGAAGTAAAAGTGGATAGCGCTATAACACAAACACTCATTGGAAAAGGGCATCAAGGTGCTGTTTATCGAGTGTCTGAAGACAGATGCGTTAAACTTTACGGGAAAACTGAACATGCAAAACAGGAAAAAATGGTTCTTTTATCAAGTCAAGACTTGCCTTTTATCCCGAAAGTCTTTGAAACAGGACCAAATTATATTTTAATGGAATATCTAGTAGGACCAGATTTAAATACGTTTCTTAAAAAACAATCTGTACTTTCTGAGGACATAACAAGACGATTACTCTATATATTAAAAACAATGGAAAAATCAGGTTTCAAACAAATTGATGCCCCATTACGGCATATTATCATAACCAAGAATGGTTTTAAATTAGTCGACCATGTGTACTCTTTTTCACGTGAACAAAAAAGGCCTCTCGAGTTATTTAAAGACCTGCGTGAAAGAAATTTTTTAGATTCTTTTTTGGAACAAGTGAAGGCGATAGATCCTGGTACGTATGCTGAATGGACAAAAACGCCAATCCCATTAACTGAAAATGATAATACTCTTGTATAGTCATAGTTATGTAACTGGAACTTAACGAAAAAAGGTAAAAAGGTATTTCGCCTATTTTGTTGAGGTTTTATATCACAAAAAAGGAGCATATCAAAACCTATGGTGATTTTGCTTTCAACGGTTTCCAAAATCGTTTTCACTTAAACTTCAATCGTAAATGCTTAATCATAGCGGGTATAAGAGTGAAAAACTCATAAGACTTAAAGCGAAAGAGGATATCATGTCAATCGTGAATTACGAATAAAACTAAGTCTCTTCACAATGAAGATGTTGAGTTTGCTTCCTCTTTATATCCGTCATAATGAACTTTGTTCTGTTGCTCTAAAGGGTCAAAAGTTTAAATATATAAATAATGCTTACACAGTGTTCCGGAAAGTTGTCAAAATCCTATTGTATATAGAAAGGATTGGAATTAATGTTATGAACATTTTAGTAACAGGGGCTGCAGGATTCATTGGTTTCCATTTAACAAAACGTTTGTTAACCCTAGATATCAATGTTATAGGAGTAGACAATATTAATGATTATTATGATGTTATTTTAAAAAATAATCGACTCAAGATATTAAAAGAAAACCCTGATTTTGAATTCCACAAATTGGATTTGTCTAATAAAGAAAAATTAAATCAATTATTTAAAGACAGAACCATTGATATAGTCATTAACTTAGCCGCTCAGGCTGGAGTACGTTATAGCATAGAGAACCCGGATTCTTATGTTAATTCCAACCTGGTTGGATTTGTAAATATCTTAGAGGTCTGTCGACAAAATAATGTAAAGCACTTAATTTATGCATCTTCCAGTTCTGTATATGGAGCAAATACAAATATCCCCTTCTCAACCAAAGACCCAGTAGATCATCCAGTAAGTTTATATGCTGCCACTAAAAAGTCTAATGAATTAATGGCTCATACTTATAGTCATTTATATAATATTCCAACCACAGGACTCCGTTTCTTTACGGTGTATGGTCCATGGGGGAGACCTGATATGGCTTATTACTCTTTTACTAAAAATATTATTGAAGAGAAAACAATAAAGGTTTTTAATAATGGAGATATGAGAAGAGACTTTACTTATATTGATGATATTGTTGAAGGAATAATCCGATTACTTAATAAACCACCGGTTTATAATACTGGATGGGATCGAGCTCACCCCGATCCAAGTTCAAGCTATGCACCATACAAAATTTATAATATCGGTAACAATAAGCCCATAAAATTAATGGATTTCATTATCACATTAGAGAAACTAATTGAAAAAAAGGCAAAAATAGAATTCTTACCGATGCAACCGGGAGATGTTAAGGAGACATATGCAGATATTGCCGATTTGCATGCTGATGTGGGGTTCTGTCCTTCAACAACGATAGAAGAAGGTTTAACTCATTTTGTAAATTGGTACAAAAAGTACATTAAATAAGGAAAAAAGAAGCAGTGAATTTTTCCTGAGTGGGATTTTAGTAGATAAAAATCATGATGGAATCTCTGCTTCAGTCAGTAAGTTTAAAAAATTTCAAACACTCAACATGATAATGATAACAAAAGATGAGGTAATGGCGTCAGGCCTTGAGAAAAAATAATTCGGCATAGGTCAAGTTTCAATAACGTTGAAAACCTTCTTTATCATCTTTATAATGCTTATAAAAAATCCATAAATCAATTCCTCCTGAAAATAGTCAACTTTTCAAAAACACCTTCCCTTTTCTTAGCTAAGACAGCTTATTTATTTCATTATAGCTAATACTCTACAAATATTTGCGAAAGCATTGTTATGCTATCATTTTTCTTAATGGAATCGTTGCGTTTGTTTCGTTTATTGGGTGTAAGTAACTTTCCACCGCAAACGTGCGAATACTACGTTCATCTGTATCAAAAGCAAGTGTATCCAAGAAATTAAACCAACCCAAATAGTGTTGCAAATATTTTGTTGCAACACCCTTGAATCGCATTATCCATTGTTTTAAGCGTTGGTGATAGTTATTTACGTTTTGGATATGAAATGCCTTTTGCTCGTTCTGCACCTGTTTTAAAACGATAGTGCGTAAACCCTTTATCACTCGCATAAGTTTTGAATGCCCGCCAAGCATCTGTTCATAACACTGTTGAAGGGTTTAATTTATCACCAATCACTTTATCTAATTGCTTTTTCGTAATACGACCACAACCAAGCAACCCAACAAAAATATTTTTCGTTCGGCCACGTGCCACTAATACACAAACTTGTTCGTGACGGCTTTTAGATTTCATACTCAATTGATCGCCTACAATGTGTACTAAGATCAAAGAGTAAAGAAATTCCCCAAAAAGCAAAGTTGGAAGGAGCTGTATTTTAATGAAATGGAAGAATTTGTATGCCGTTTGGACAAGTTACCCCAATTTAAACCATGAAATGCGTTTATTGCTTGAAGAAATGAAGGATGATGAAATAGTAATTGAAGACGCCTTTTATAAAAATTTGGAATTCGGAACCGGTGGTATGCGAGGGGAAATTGGTCCAGGTACTAATAGGATGAACATTTATACCGTGCGAAAAGCGACTGTAGGACTTGCTGAGTATATTCAATTGTTTGGAAACGAGGCAAAATCCGGAGGAGTCGTAATTGCTTACGATTCAAGACATAAGTCTCCCGAATTTGCATTGGAAGCAGCCAGGACTTTGGCAACAAAGGGAATTAAAGCTTATTTATTTGATGAATTGCGGCCTACCCCACAGCTCTCTTTTTCCGTACGTAAGCTGGGTGCATTTGCCGGTATCGTCATTACAGCAAGCCATAATCCGCCTGAATATAATGGGTATAAAGTGTACGGATCAGACGGGGCACAGCTACCTCCTGAAGCGGCGGATCAAGTCATTAATTTCGTGAACGCGATTGAAAGTGAGCTTTCCATTGTAGTTGAGGAAGAAGAAATCCTAAAGGACAAAGGACTCATTCAAATCATCGGGGAGGAGCTGGATATTGCTTATAATGAGCATTTGCTCACTATTCCGGAAAATCCAAAGTTAGCAGATGAAATCGATGTAAAGCTCGTTTTTACACCGCTTCATGGTACAGCGAATAAATCAGTAAAACGTGCTTTGCATGATCTAGGATATCGAAATGTCCATATTGTTAAAGAACAGGAAATGCCCGATGCTAACTTTCCTACTGTTAAAGTGCCTAATCCAGAGGAGCATGCTGCTTTTGAATTGGCCATTGCGCTTGGAAACCGCGTCGACGCTGATTTATTGATTGCCACCGATCCGGATGCGGATAGAATCGGAATTAGCGTAAAAAATAATGCTGGAGATTATGTCGTATTAACAGGCAACCAAACAGGCGCTCTCTTTTTGGATTATTTAATTTCACAAAAACAAAAGAAAGGGACTCTTCCTGAAAATGGAGTCGTATTAAAGACCATCGTGACTTCAGAAATAGGAAGGGCGATTTCTGAACAAAATGGTTTAAAAGCCGTAGATGTTTTAACTGGATTTAAATTCATTGCTGAAAAAATCAATGAATACCACACAAGTGGGGAACACTCTTTCCTGTTTGGCTATGAAGAAAGCTATGGATATCTAATCAAAGATTTTGCTCGAGATAAGGATGCCATACAGGCTACTATTCTGGCAGTGGAAGTTTGTGCCTATTATAAAAAGCAAGGCAAAACGATGTACGAAGGTTTACTGGATGTTTTCGATAGATATGGATATTACCTGGAAGATTTGCAATCGTTGACTTTAAAAGGAATTGAAGGTGCCAGACAAATTGAAGCGATTCTCAATGAATTCCGTGAAAATCCACCAGATCAAATCTGTGGTCTTCAAGTAGTGGTTCAAGAGGATTATCTCAGCAGGAAAAAATACATGTTTGCATCAAATAGGGAAGAGGCCATCAAGCTCCCAAAATCGAACGTATTAAAATATTTTCTTGAAGATGGCACATGGGTATGTTTACGACCTTCCGGAACAGAACCTAAAATTAAATTTTATTTCGGTGTTAAAGGAAGCTCGATGAAGGAAGCGAAAGGGAAATTATCCACCGTTATGAAAGACTTTATGAGAAGTTTCAATAAAATGCTTTAAAGAAGGACTCCCATTCAGAGGATCTTCTTAAAAAACTAGGGTCAGCATTCATTATGTAGAGAAATGCGGACCCTTTTTTGTTTATCATGTAATGCCAGTTATTTTTGACTTTGACATATGTTAAATCACTGACCACTATTTTTTCCCTTCTTCTTGTAGAAATTCCCGATTTAATTCGTTAGCCTGGCCTGATTCGTTGCATGAGGTCTTTTGCGGTTTAGACTGAGCAACTATAAAAGAGAAAAATAAGCCCCTGTTCTTTCATGATACGGCCAATTCGCCTTCTGGAGACCGTAATGCCTTTTCTTTTATTCAACCTTAATCTTACGTGTTCCGTACGCCTTACGGTTTTTATCAAAAATTTCTAAAATGGCATTTGCTTCCTAGTATTAGGTGCTACGTGAAAGCTCCAGGACGCCACACATTGCTGATACCGAGTATTTATCTTTGTTCCGTTTTTGGTAGTGTTCAATGATCTGTTGTTTAAATTCAGTAGTGAACGTACGGCGTTTTCGCTTGGTCATTTTGAGTACACCCTTATCGTAGTGAGTTAAGTGTATCTGTCCTTAAAACTTCTGTCCAGATAAGTGTGGACGATTCATTTAGTTGAATAAATGTATGTGCAAATTTAGATGCTTTTAAAACATTTTATTAAGATAAAGAACAGGTTTGTTAATAAAACTCAATTTAGAGGTATCTTTTTAGTAATTTCGAATATAAAAATATAGGTTAATCAAATAAATAAGAGGTGAGGAAAGAAGGAGATTTTTCATGTCAAATCCTATGCAACCTGATTGAAATGATGTTGTACGACCATCTACCAAATTATTTGAAGGGAAAGATGGCTTGTGATTACAAGTCTGATTGGATTTATACTTGCAACGGGCACGTTATTTTTATTTATTTTCGCGGCCCCATTATTTTGAAGGCGATTTGAAGGATGCTTTCTCCTTAATGCGGCAATCGGCATTTTTCTTCTTTCAATAGCAGCGATTTTACCTTTTCTGGGCTTCGTGCAAAAATACCCAGATTTGCGACCAACACATTTTCCATATTTTGCAAAAAACGTCTATATTACTAGTATCCCGCGATAAATAGGTAAGTACTTGTTGCGGGTATTACTCTATAAACCTCCGATCGATCGGTGACCATCGTTTTCATGTATTCATTTATTTACTCATGGCCGGACCGTCGTCAAGGGAGACGTCCCGTTCGCACGAGGTAGGCTTACAAAGGAGGCGACCGTAGTGAATACGCTCTGGTCCATTCGAACCGAAATTCGGGATTTCCTTGAGGCCATCTATCGAACTTGCCAATCATGGATTGCGAAATATCCGTTTATTAAAACGGCGTATGCGATTTTTTCCTGGCTGTCTTTGCTTGCGTTTGTGTTGAGCTTGTTTTTCGTTAAAGAATCGCGTACCATGATGATTCAATATTTGTGGTCGTTTTATGTGCTGCTGCAATTTTGGTTTCTGTGCCGAAGCAAAACGATGCCGTGGAAGCAAGTTGTTCTGTTCGTTCTGTTAGGTGTTTTCCTTGTCGTACCGTTCACGACGCTTACGGTCAATGCTCTCCATGCGTTTTTCGGCGGAAAAACTTCCGACACTTGGTCCATTGCCGTTATCACGCCAATTTTCGAAGAATTGTGGAAGCTCCTTCCTCTAGGTATATTTCTGTTTTTCTCACGTCGAGCTTCCGCCTTGAGTTTAAGCGATTTCACGCTCATCGGGGCGGCAACCGGTGTCGGCTTCCAACTGATGGAGGAGCTTTCCCGAAGGTGGCTAAGTTCCGGCATTCTTGAGAAAAAGTTTGGCTATAGCTTTACAATGCTGGGCGGCGAAACGATCCATTGGGATATATTCTCACTGTTTCCCGGGCGTTTCGAAGAAAGTCTGTTCCCGACGCTAATGACCGTCGGTCATCCCGTACATACAGCCATGATCACACTTGCGTGCGGAATTGCTTATCGGCTTCGAACAAGACTGACGAAATGGGTTTTTCTGTTCCCGGCAATCCTTTTGCTGTGGTCCATCTTGGATCACGCGGCTTATAACGGCCAACACAAGCTGCCGGGTTGGGTGTTCCGGCTTCATGAGTGGACCGGCAGCGGTTATAAAACTCAGCCGGCCTTCCTGCTGATGCTGGCCGCATCGCTCATTGCCGATTACTGGTCACTGAACAAAATACGGAACTGCCTTCCGTTGCTGCCGAACGAGCCGCTTCTTAATCCGTTTACCGAGCTGTGGAATATGATCCGCTCTTTTTGTCTGGACCGGGGGAAATTCATATATTGGCTAGGCTTTTACCGGGAGCGCAGGGAGCTTGGATATCATTTACTTTATGGAAATGAAGAAGCCGCCGGTAGACAGGAGCCTGTCCAGGCTCGGGTAAAGGCTCTTTACCAGGCGCTAACCGGACTCGCGATGATTCTGCTTGTGGCCGGTCTGTTCGCAGGCATCGGGGCTCATGCGGGCGGTGGGGAAACGGCATGTTTCGCCTGCATGTTCGATTCGCTGCAAAATTGGTGGGATGGGTTGGATTGGTATGAACAAGGGGTGATAGTGCTTGGTGCCCTTGCCTTGTCATTGCTGTTCGTCGGATTCTGGCCGGCTTTTGGCATCGCGATGACGGGGGCGGGAATCGCCGGGAGCGGACATGAGACTGCCGGTTATATCCGCGATCCGAAGAAGTTGCTGACTCCCGAAAATGCGTTTTCCGTCGCGCTCGGCATTGTACTAAGCCGAATCCCGTTCGGCAGTGCACTAAGATGGGTTGGGAAGAAAGGGCACCGCTATGTGCGCAAGCTTTTGGATAAGCTTGGGTCCCAGAAGCCGGATGTCGACGTTCCGATTAAACCGAAACCTCCGAAAAGTGACGGCGAAAGCCCTGGCAAGCATACGGACGATCCCAAGAAGCCGGATGACGATACGCCGAATAAGGATAAAGCTGATGAGGGAACGGAGTATACTGGTGGTAGAAATCAAAAGGAATTGGATGATTTAGCAGGTGATCCTTCACATGGAGGTAAAATTAGAGATCAGGGTGTGAAAGAAAGAGAGATAGGCTTGGAATTGGAGAAACAGGGCAAACTAGGTAGAATAATTCGAGATCCTCAGGCTGATGGTGGAGCAGAATTTATTGACACAACTAATGGTGTAAAATGGGATGTTAAAAGCTTTCAATCTTATCCAAATGGGCATACATCACCGAAAAAGGGAGCCTTTACAGTAAATAATGGAATGAAAGGGATCAATAAGGAACTTGATAAAAACTACAATGTAATAGTGGATACGAGAAAACTAATTCCTGAACATATTGATCAGTTAAAAGAGGCAATAAAAGAAGCAGAAATAGCTGATAGAATTATTTGGTATCCATAGTTTAGGAGGGTATGAAGGGCATGACAATATTAAATGTTGAGGAAATTATTGTTCAACTTGAATCACACCGCCTTTGGATAGAGACCATTGGTAAGAAAGGTGAAAAACTCGGCTTAGATGAAATAGACTTCCGAAATTTAGATTTATCAAAATATCCGTTAGATCAAGCATACCTTACAGCTTGTCTTTTTGATGGTATGAACTTAAATCTTAAAGATATGTCTTCATCTTTATTATGTTCATCAACTTTTAAATTCGCTAATTTAGAAGGTTCAGATTTTTGTAAGTCTAACGTTTCATATGCAGATTTTACAAATGCAAATATTAAAGCCTCAAGATTTGCTGATAGTGAATGCATTGAGACAGTTTTTGTTAAAGCTGATTTATCAAACGCAAATTTAGTAGGTGGTCTTTTTGATGAGGCAGATTTTCGTGAAGCGTCATTACTGAATGCTGATGTAAGATTATCTACGTTTGAAGGGGTATTACTAAAGGGGGCTAAGTTAGGGGGGATTCGAGGACTAGAGGAGGCTTTCATTAAAAGTGTTAATATAGGTACTCCAGAACACCCTATAATTCTTAAAGGAGAAGAAGGTAGACAGTGGCTCAATAATGAAATCAAAGAATAACTTTTAGGCGTTATTGATCGAGACAATACCGTTAAATCAAAACAGTAGCTTTCAGTGCGGTCTTCGGAGTTGAATAACAGTTGGCTATTAGTGTAATGATCCTTGATCCACAAAACGATTTTGAAAAACCCTTCTTTCTTTCAGTTGCTACGGAATCCTTTTTCAAAGAATTTTGGATACTGCCATCCTAGGTAGATCTTTTTTCGTCAGGTTTTGATGAAGAGCAAGATTTACCAAGTATTCTTGCCGAACTTGCTCAATTATGAGTGGGCGCATCGACACCTAGAGGAACAGCATGCCAAATTATTTGAAAGAGTAGAAGGGCCTAAGGAAAAATACCCCATGCATGTAAAGACGTAGTTGTATTTATAGGAAAGCTGTGATATCACAAACTTATGTTGCCCCAACGCGTTTCGGCGCGAGGGTGTGGTCGTTTATATCGGGTTATGCAATACCATAATCGCTCATAAAAGTTACGCCAACAATACACTGCACCATATTTCCAATATAGAGGTTTTCATAATAATTACTTCATTGCTCAATGAGATTAATATGCAGTGAAGGGTGGAGGGCTATTTATGAAAAGTACAGTTGTAGGAACGATTGCTGTACTATTTGCCGTTTCCTTGCTGGTTGGTTGCAATGATGCAAAAAAAACGGAAACCGCAGAGTTGAAACTAGAGGGGGACTGGAAACTTGTCGCCGGTTCCCAATCGACAGCTTGCTTTTCCGGGATGAAATTTTTTGAAAATCCTACTACCGATAGGGAACCTTTATCCGTTCATGAAACAACGGGAAATTTTACCCAAATATGGTTCGGGGAATACGAGAAAGAAGGAAACGATATTCGGGTTATATTGCACGAGCCCAAAGCGGAGCCATTCATTATGGTCGTCAACCGCAGAGGAAACGAATTGAAGCTTCAATACGAATGGAAATCGGCAAATTTAGTCTGCTCGTATCAGCCTGATTAACATGTATATTCTCAGAAGCCGTGGTTATCAAATGAACTTTGGCTTGGTAGATAATAATTTGATTATATAAGAAGATTATTAATCGGAGGCGAGTTGATGATTCGAAGGTCTATCTTAATATTGGTAACGTTAGCCTTATTCCTTGCTGGTTGTAGTAATGAACCGGAAAAGAATATTTCAAACATTCAGGACCCATCAGATTCAGATCAAAGTAAACATCAGACTTCCTTAACAGATGAACAAATATTAATGAAACCTCCAGGACGTTATGCTGGTTCTAACTATGATGAACAGAAGGTTCAGGAAGCTCTGGATCAATTATCAAGTGATTTGACAGCTGATCAATATAAGGAAGAACTCCTCCTCCTATTAGCTGAAGATTATCGACCTTATGTGACCACTTTCAATAATTTTGAAACAGAAGTTAAAGTGAATAATGAGCGACCTAATGGTAAAATCACATTACCCACAAGTAAGAAGTTACACATTTCGATCCTACTTGATGCCAGTGGCAGCATGAAAGCGCAGATCAATGGCAAATCAAAAATGGACTCTGCCAAAGAAGCTATTCAAATCTTCTTAGATAAATTACCAAAAAATGCAGAGGTATCTTTGCGGGTTTATGGACATAAAGGAACAGGAAGTCATAAAGATAAAAAAGTATCCTGTAACAGTACAGAAGAAATCTTTCATGGTCAAGGTGAGCAGACAAATCAAATAAAAACGGTACTTCAAGATATAAAACCAGCCGGATGGACGCCAATTGCTAATGCTCTGAAATCTGTAAAACAAGATATTAATCCGGAGACAACCGATTCGGTCGTATATGTAGTTAGTGATGGAATTGAAACATGTGGAGGTAATCCAGTGCAGATTGCCAAAGAACTCAACCAATCCAAAGTGAAAACAGTTGTAAATATTATTGGCTTTAATGTGGATAACGAAGGACAGAAATTGCTTCGACAAGTTGCTACATCTGGTGGTGGAGAGTTCACTTCTGTAGATAATGACGAATCACTAAAGAATTATCTCAATAATGCGTATGCCAAATTACAAGGCGAGTGGACGATGTGGAAAGAAAAAGGAGAAGGACAGGCAAATACACAAAAAGAACAGAAGCAGGGAGCTATTAATAATACAGAAACAGATATGCAAATTCTAGTGAACAAAGAATATTATAATCTGCTAGCAGCCCTTAAGTATCTAGAAATTAAATATGGAAATGCTATCCCTCACGGTGAGGTCTGGAAACAGATTACTGATCGTAAGAATTTCGCATGGGATTATGCTCGTAATACCGGGAGGCGTTTGTATGACGAAGTCACTAATAGTGGAAATCAGGTTTATGACGATATCAAGGATGAAGGGGATAAGAATATCGATGATCTGACGAATAAGAAAAAATAATTAACGGCTGCGGCGGAATGACACGATCATGGAGGATCAATGTTGGATTGTTAACACTAAATCAATCAACCTTTTTTAAGGGGTAACTGGATTTGAGTCAATATTTTGGACACTAAAAAGTTAAATCTTAAGCTGTATTCCTAATTCAAGAACTTGGATATCCGGATTGCCAAACAAACATTTCACTGGAGGGAGCTTACTTTGAAATGCCTTAAAGCATTTAATAGCAGAAGAGGTAAGACGAAGTTTTGAAAGGTCCATGGGCAAGTCTTAATTAGGCTATTGGTCATTTATTTGATTTCACCTTGTGGCCATATTTTATCAGGAAAATCCCTTATGAACTAATAGGTGTATTAGTTCATTAAGGAACTCGATGAGAAAAAAAGATGTCTATTTTCTGTTTTTTCTCGAACTTCATTCTTCATCCATTAATACAGATATAAAGGTTTGAAGGAGACAGTTATGTGGGAGCAGGAAGTGAATTACATCTATCATTTTTAAACCATCTGACATTTGGAGACTATTTTTTCCTTCTCATCCATTGTGTTGCAACCCATTTTTCTCCAGTAATAACTGGAGCTCCACCATGTAAAGTCAGGTCGTTAAGGTTTTGATCGTTATAGAAATATTCAAAATACACTGCCATTCCTTTTTGAGGTGATACTGAAAAATTCAGTTTAGGAAAAAAAGTTTCTCCTCCATGCTCTACATCATTTAGGTACATGACGATTGTGCTGATTCTATTGTTTTTTGTTGCTTTACTTGCAGATGTAAAAAAATCAAAATGAGCTTTATACTCTTGACCTGGAATATATTTAAGAATTTGAATACCATCCCCATGTTCAATGGGTATATTCATGATAGACGATATTCTTTTTTCAATTTTGGAAATGATGTCATTTTCATTTTCTTGAAAAAACATACTACTACTAGTTCTTATCTCATTTACCTCGGGTGTAACTCCAATTTTAGAACGATGCATTTTGTCTTTTGACAGTCTAATAAGTTCATCACATTCTTCGTCACTCAATACATTTCCTAAAACCACCAGAAGAGGTTCTTCTAATTTAGCAATTATATTAATTTCTCTATCTTCCATTTTGATTTTATTTCCAATATGATTAAAAATAGTTTGTTCTTTACTTATTGAATTTTTATTGTCCACTGTCAACTTTCATCGTCTCCTCAAGAGAATGAATTTTCTGATTTTTAATTTCATTTCTGTAAGCGGTTTTCTATGATAATTATATCATGGGATAACCATGTCTTGCTTCGTCAATGGACATTTTGTTTGTGATGATCCCCCTTTGAGCGAACTCACCATACGTTGTTTTTTATTTTAGAGAAAGATATTGACTTCCTATTAGCTGGTTTAGTTGATTAAGGAAGGCAAAAATGATCGATGTTTTTTTATAAGGCTGTTTTCACATACTTTGTTGCTATTTACCAGGTAGTGAGTTGTGGTTGATTTCCCCTCCAGATGCTCGCT
>NZ_JAWRYN010000279.1:0-332 GCF_046534585.1 Peribacillus sp. SIMBA_075
GGGGTCGGGTTCGAGCGTGGAGGTCGCTCCCAACCGTTAAGACGGCACTCGGACCCGTTTGATGACTCGAGCGCCGTAGCTTTCCGCAATAGAAGGGGTGTGGGCGGAGGGCGTGCCGCACCATAGGGGGATGCCGGAGTTCACCACTGCCCAGGTCCATGCGGGAGAGTCCCGCGACGCCGCCCACGGCGCCCGGGTCACGCCGATCTATCTCACCGCGGGGTTCGAGTTCGACAGCTTCGCCCAGGCGGCGGGCCGCTTCGGCGGCGAGGAGGCCGGCTACACCTACAGCCGGTCCGGAAACCCGACGACGGCAGCGCTGGAGCGCCGCG
>NZ_JAWRYN010000280.1:0-332 GCF_046534585.1 Peribacillus sp. SIMBA_075
AATCAATCAGATGGTGCAAGGTTAAATCCTAAACAGTAGAATAATGGGTCTTCCGCCTCGAATCATCTAAGGCAAAATGGATAAGATGAATGTTCAACGACTATCTCGTATAACTGACGAGAGTACACCACAAGCCTATGGTGGTGGAAAATCCTCTATCTCTAAAGAGATAAACATATAGTCTGCGCTCATGTGAAAACATGAGAAGTTCATAAGAGAACTGGCTAAGGAATTGCGCCCTTAGTTGAACGAGATAAATTTCATTAAATCTATCAAACTTTAATGAATCTATCGAACCTATGCATTATGGTAAATTCAATGAGGTGAGAATA
>NZ_JAWRYN010000281.1:0-331 GCF_046534585.1 Peribacillus sp. SIMBA_075
CTATGATACACAGCATATTCAGCCAGCCCTTCCATCATGATTGTATCAAGGAATGTAAAATCTCTTTCTTCTTTCGTGAGAAAATGCAACCTGCATACATGGTGATATTCATGTGTCAGCAATGTACCGATACGCTCTTTCGGGGTGTTTGGCGATAAAAAGAGAAAAACCTTGTCGTCAAATGCCATGCCGGATTGATAATAAAATTGCTCTCTGATTTCTTTACTGCTCTCATTTACAGGTAAAATAAACACAGGGACGTCAGGGCCTCCCCACTGTTTTTGCAGCTTTTTGTATTCTTTTCATGACGAGCTTAAAGTACCCTTTTTCT
>NZ_JAWRYN010000282.1:0-331 GCF_046534585.1 Peribacillus sp. SIMBA_075
GGGTGAGTCTACTGGAGTACGTGCCAGAAAGATCTTTGCCAAGAGCTGTGACAAGATGATCTTCCAAACCCTTCCTCTGCGACACCAGGTCTTTTGCAAGGCCCCACTTATCTCCCATCCCATATGCTGCAGCAACTTTCTCCTGATCGGCTGTTATAGCACCATAGAGCTGTTTTAGTTCAGCCGTGGTCTGGTCTTTGAAAGGCCCTTCACCTCGGCTTATAGCGGCGCCTATCTGCTTACGCGTATTGTCCAGCAGTGCATATGTTGGGGGGACCTGAGTAATTGTACCGTCGCTATTGGTTACCGCTCTCATACCCAAACGTCGCAT
>NZ_JAWRYN010000044.1:0-37885 GCF_046534585.1 Peribacillus sp. SIMBA_075
CCCTCTCAGATAGACTGTTAAGAACATTTTATCATGCTCTCTTTTTACTCTGTCTACCTGTAGGGGATAATACCATATTATAGATTAAAGCGCTCTTTTTTTTGTTTTTAATAAAATCTATATAGTAAGTCAGTAGCGATCTATATGTATATTACAGCTATTTAGATAATAACATTATCATTTTTTTATGTTAGGAAGCGGATACAGTCCACCTCCGTCTGATCCTCCATTAACCATCCTGTTACCACCGGAACTCTCAGTCGCACCTTTAAAACTATCAACCAAACATTTGCATGAAAATCGTTCGGAGCTGAACAAACGGTATGACAATGCGCACTGCTATTTAGCTGCACATATCCAATTATTTAGCCGGTCATTAAGGATTTTAAATGCAAACAGAGTACAGAAGCAACCACTAAAACGATTTCCTTCTTAAGGTTCCCCAGCATGTACTTCATTCATAAGTACTGCAATTTTCGCAATGATCAAACTATCGGCTTTGCTTTCATTGGCCATTTTTTGTTTAATTCAGTTATAAAAGTTTTAACATTCTTTTTATCTTCCATAATCGGTGAATAAACGTATGAAAGTGTTCTATTAAAGGATTCATTTTTTAATTGAATTATAGAAAGGATTTTATTTTGTACATCCCTTTCAATGACACTTTGGGAAAGGAGAGCCAGCCCTGTGCCGTTTTTTATAAGTGTTTCTTTAATTCCTTGATTGCTGCTTATCGTCAGTATCGATTTAATTTTCAAACCATTAGTGCGTATGACGTGGTTAAGGTACTCACGTGTACCAGATCCAACTTCCCTGGTTACCCATGCTTGGTCATGTAAATCAGTAATCGCCACTTCGTCTTTATAAGCAAGTTCATGACCATTTGAAGAAACAACGAATAGCTCATCTTGCATAAAGGGGTGTACGGAAAGCTCTTTTTCATTAGTTTGACCTTCGATTAAACCAATATCCACTTTGTATAGCCGAACGGCTTGAACGATTTCTTCGGTGTTTCCAATTACAACTTGAAGTTCAAGCTCAGGATAGTCCTTTTGAAGGTCAATGAGTAACGAAGGGAGGATATACTCTCCTATTGTAAAACTTGCCCCTATCTTTAATTCGCCTTTGATGGACTTATCATGTTCCTGAATGTCCTCTCGGGTCTGCTCATAGATTGTGATCATTTGTTTAGCCCGATCGTAAAGAATTTCACCTGTTGAGGTGACTTTTAGGAATTTAGGAGAGCGGAGAAATAGTTTGGTTTGGAACTCTTCTTCTAATTTTTTTATGTGCAAACTAACACTTGGTTGCGACATAAGAAGGATTTCTGCTGTTTTTGTAAAATTCTTGACTTCTACAAGGGTCACAAATGTTTTTAAAGCATCATAGTACATAGGAATTCCTCCTTATTATTAATATTCTTAATAGTTGCAATAAATTATATATATTTTACTAATGATGTACATTCCAGTAAAGTTTAATGAGAAACTTATTTTAGGAAGAGTTTAAGCGGGGGAAGGCTATCGTCCTTTATAACCTTATTTTTTATTTTATTTGTATCGTGGTTTGAAAAAGTGTTCCCTTCCTGTATGAACTGTACTTTCTGATTTTTTTTGCAGTTAAAACCGACTTGGTCTATAGGAGTAAACGAGTTAATTAAATGGATGGAAATAAAGGTTAAATCCGCTCGTTGTATATAAGAGTCAATTAAGATAAGTTTATATTCTTTTGTGAGGTGGAAATGGTGCAACTTCAGGTAATGAACAGTCCCTTTAATCATGAACAGGCAGAGCTTCTTAACAGTCTTCTGCCTAGTTTGACAGAAACACAAAAAATTTGGTTGAGCGGTTATCTGACCGCATCTTTATCAGTTTCGAATATTGGAACAGCCGATGCCCCGGTAATGGAGGCTCAAGGCAGCGGGAAGACAGTATCAAAAGATGTTACCATTCTTTATGGTTCACAGACAGGGAATGCTCAAGGGCTGGCGGAAAATGCGGCGAGAAAGCTTGAGGGTAATGGCTTTCAGGTTACCATTTCATCCATGAGTGACTTTAAAGTGAACAACTTGAAAAAAGTCCAAAATCTTCTTATTGCCGTAAGCACGCATGGGGAAGGTGATCCGCCGGATAATACGCTTTCCTTCCATGAGTACCTCCATGGCAGAAGGGCACCAAGCCTTGAAGGTCTCCGCTTTTCAGTATTGGCGCTTGGGGACAGCTCGTATGAGTTTTTCTGTGAAACGGGAAAACAATTCGATAAACGCTTGGAGGAACTTGGGGGGACACGGTTATTTCCGCGAATGGACTGTGACCTTGATTATGATGAGCCTGCTTCCGAATGGCTGGAAGGAGTCATTTCCAGTTTAAGTGAAGGGCAAGTCAGTTCTGCTGCTGCAGTTCCCGAAGCAAAAGCTTCTGTAGGTGAAAAAACTTCTTATTCGAGAACAAATCCGTTTAAAGCGGAAGTGTTGGAAAACATAAATTTGAACGGACGTGGCTCTAATAAAGAGACACATCATCTCGAGTTATCACTTGAAGGCTCTGGCCTTACATTCGAACCTGGTGACAGCCTTGGCATTTATCCGAAAAATGATTCGGATTTAGTGGATAAACTTCTTTTGGAACTCAATTTGGACCCTGAAGAAACCGTGAAGGTCAATAAGCAGGGAGAACTTCGTCGGCTAAGGGAATCGCTCATCTCCGACTTTGAAATAACGGTATTGACCAAGTCGCTCATTGAACAAGCGGCACAGCTTTCTGATAACGAGGATTTAAAGGAACTTTTAAAGCCTGGTAATGAAGAAAGGTTTAAAGAATATCGAGAAGGCCGTGATTTGCTTGACTTTGTCCGTGATTTTGGTTCATGGGGTGAATCGGCGCAAGAGTTCGTATCCATACTCAGGAAAATGCCTGCCCGCCTATATTCGATTGCGAGTAGTTTATCCGCATATCCGGATGAAGTGCATTTGACAATCGGTGCTGTCCGGTATGAAAGTCACGGTCGTCAAAGAAAAGGTGTCTGCTCCATTTTATGTGCGGACCGAATACAGCCCGGGGACATGCTGCCTGTTTACATCCAGCATAACCAGAACTTCAAGCAGCCTAAGAACCCAGACACGCCCATTATCATGGTTGGACCTGGAACGGGCATTGCTCCGTTCAGATCCTTCATCCAGGATCGCGAAGAAACGGAAGCGAACGGGAAAACGTGGCTCTTTTTCGGCGATCAGCATTTCGTGACGGATTTCCTATATCAGACTGAATGGCAACAGTGGTTGAAAACAGGTGTACTTACGAAAATGGATGTTGCCTTTTCTCGTGATGCGGATGAAAAAGTGTATGTTCAAAACCGGATGCTGGAGCACAGCAGGGAATTATACGAATGGCTTCAAGAAGGGGCAGCTGTATACATTTGCGGGGACGAGAAAAACATGGCACATGATGTCCATAATACGCTTATTGAGATCATAGAAAAAGAAGGTCAGATGAGCCATGCTGCTGCGCAAGCTTATCTTGACGATATGCAACAGACTAAACGTTATCAGCGTGATGTTTACTGAAATTTGGATGAAAAGGAGATAACGAAATGGTGAACCCACTATTAAAAGCACCAGAAGGCCTGCCTAGTGATGTTGAGCAAATTAAAGAAAAAAGTGATTATTTGCGAGGAACACTTGGAGAAGTTATGCAGGATCGGATCAGCGCCGGTATTCCAGATGATGACAATCGATTAATGAAACATCACGGCAGCTATTTGCAGGATGACCGGGATTTGCGCAACGAACGTCAAAAACAAAAACTTGAGCCTGCCTATCAGTTCATGTTGCGTGTCCGGATGGCCGGCGGGGTTGCACAGCCTTCTCAATGGCTTGTTATGGATGACCTTGCTCAGAAATACGGTAACGGTACATTGAAATTGACAACAAGACAGACATTTCAAATGCACGGTATTTTAAAATGGAATATGAAAAAAACCATTCAGGAAATTCATGCGTCCATGCTGGATACAATTGCTGCATGCGGAGATGTAAACCGGAATGTAATGTGTAATTCGATTCCATTTCAATCCGAAATCCACTCGGAAGTATATGAATGGTCGAAAAAATTGAGTGATTATTTATTACCACGTACAAGGGCGTATCATGAAATCTGGCTAGATGAAGAAAAAGTCGTCGGTACACCTGAATTGGAAGAAGTTGAACCAATGTACGGACCGCTTTATTTGCCAAGGAAGTTTAAAATAGGCATTGCGGTTCCTCCATCCAATGACATTGATGTTTACTCCCAGGACCTTGGCTTCATAGCAATTGTTGAAAGTGGAAAACTCGTTGGTTTTAATGTGGCGATCGGGGGCGGTATGGGAATGTCCCACGGTGATAAGGCGACATACCCCCAGCTAGCCAAAGTAATTGGATTTTGCCAGCCAGACAAAATAGTGGATGTGGCTGAGAAGATCATTACAATTCAGCGTGATTACGGAAACCGCTCCGTCCGGAAAAATGCACGGTTCAAGTATACGGTTGACAGGCTTGGGCTCGAAGCGGTAAAGGCTGAACTTGAAAATCGGTTAGGATGGAAGCTGGAGGAAGCGAGAACATATCATTTTGATAATAATGGTGACCGCTATGGCTGGGTAAAAGGCATGCAAGGAAAATGGCATTTTACATTATTCGTCGAGGGTGGCCGAATCGCTGATATCAATGATTACAAGCTGATGACCGGTTTGCGCGAAATCGCAAAAATCCATACGGGTGATTTCCGTTTGACCGCCAATCAAAACCTGATCATTGCCGATGTATCAAGTCAGCAAAAGAAAAAGATCATAGAATTGCTTGAAACATACGGTTTGACGGATGGTGCACATCATTCAGCCCTCCGCCGCAGCTCGATCGCATGCGTGGCGCTTCCAACATGCGGATTGGCAATGGCAGAAGCAGAGCGTTATTTGCCGGTTCTGCTTGATAAAATTGAAATCATCGTTAATGAAAACGGACTGCGGAACGAAGAAATCACGATAAGAATGACCGGTTGCCCGAATGGTTGTGCCCGGCATGCACTAGGAGAAATTGGTTTTATAGGTAAAGCACCTGGCAAATATAATATGTACCTCGGTGCAGCATTTGATGGAAGCAGGCTAAGCAAAATGTACCGTGAAAACATCGGTGAAGAAGAGATTTTAAAAGAGTTGCGTGTACTTCTTTCCCGTTATGCGAAAGAACGTCAGCAAGGAGAGCATTTTGGGGACTTTGTCATCAATGCAGGCATTGTTAAAGAAGTGACGGATGGTACGAATTTTCATGATTAATTATAACGAACGAGAGACAGGAATGGATTCCTGTCTCTTTTTTAGAGATTGAACAGAGTATGGTTACTTACTGGCAGCATAGGAGCCTTAATAAACAGGCAATTGACATCGATAGTATGCCCTCTTGATTATTCAGAGACCCCGGTTTGGAGGATGTCAACTTTGGTTTCTACTTTAATGTGCATCATGGGATAGATCTTTCTCCATTGTTCATAGGTCATTTTTTTATTTTTGGCATGATATTTTTCCTTCAAGCCAATCGGGTCAATGTTTTTTTTCTGTAAATCTTTAATAAGACGGTTTGCCTGCCTGTTTAAAGAAGTTTGCATTTCCTTTTCAATTATTTTTATCATCTTTTTATTGGTAAGATTGTCCTTTCGCATTGATTCTTTAATTTGTCCTTTAATTTTGAGCTTTATCGTAATGGACGGATTTCGCTCGGAGTTGGATACCTCATAATTTGAACCGCTTCGAATACTTTCCACGACGATATCACTTTTCTGCTTGTCGTTTAATTTAAATTTGTAAATTCCCCGTTTATGAAATTGAACTAATGTCTTGAAAATGAACATATCATCCGTTCGAACTTTACTGACCATTTTATTTTCATGAAACAAGGCCACTCCTGAAACTGCAACTTCTTTATTAATTATTTTAAATAAAGGAAGAAACGAATCTCCGCCATCTTCCAGGGAGTTTCTTAAAAAAAGATGGAGGTTTGTATCCGGTCCATTCCCTGTTTCAATTTGTTGATTAATTAAGTCCGATAAAAAGATTCCAATATTTACATTCGAATCTGGTGGTTTGGTATTTATGAAATCCTTGACCTTTCCTTCAACGATGGCCAAAAAGACCCTGTTTCCAATTTGAGGTTCACGGTAGAGATAATCGGTCAGTTCTGTCATTCCTATTTCATGTACCATTTTCTCGCTAAATAAAAAGATGCGTGTCTGTCCTAGCATCACCGGCTTATCCGCTTTTTTGGATACGATAGCCTGAACATCACTCGTTGTCGTCGATGTTCCAGTTAAGATTTGATATGTACCCAATTTTTCCTGTTGGAAGATAGGGATGACGAACATTCCTTCGATTATTTTATCCTTTCGTATATCGTAGCCAATGGCTTGGGCCATATTGACTTCATCAACCACTTTTGGCTGGGCACAGCTGCAAAGGAGAGAAAAAGCCAAGATGACAAGAAAGAATTTTCTCATAAACTTTTCCTCCTTTTCTTTATATAAATGATGAACAAAAGAAGAGGCAAATATAATACAAGGAAGAGCACGGCGTATGGATTGATTATTTTATTCAAAATATAAAGGGAATCTTGATCAAAAACAAATATATTAATGATCAGGATAATAATGGACATCGCCCATAATGGATACTTTTGCTGAACATTGAATATGCGCTTGACACCTCTGCTGGCAGCCCACAAGCAGATGGTCATGTTGGGTATGACAAAAATGGCCCACCAAGAAATTTCTATATATTCAAATCGCTGAATAAAGGGCAATTCGACAATGCTGGTCATTGTAAGTGTCGGCCATATAGTCAGTTCCAACTGTTTTTGAGAATAAAAAATCAGTGAAACTAAATAAATAAATACGGTTAATAAGGTTGTTGCTATGGCTCCTCCATGAGCATATTTTTGTGAAGTTTTAGCATCTTTGATGAATGGATAAAACATCAAGATCATTTCAAACCCAAGCATAGTTAAGGAAGTACTTTTGGTTCCCTTTAGTATATCCAATAGATTGTGGTCGAATATAGGGAGCAAATTGGTTAATTCAGAGTATCTCATGGCATAGAATAGAACAAAGAAAATCCAGTAAGAAAAAACGACGCTTAAAAAGGCAATTCCCGTAATTGTACGGAAGCCTCCCGTGTTTATATAATAAATCAGAAGCAATAAAACCACTGTAAAAGCCCAAGAAGCTACCCCTGCAAACATCCATACATGTATGACATTTATATAGCTGATAATCATATTCATCCCAAGGATCAAAAAGTAAAGAATGAATAATAGACTGAAAAAATTCCCAATCCATTTTCCGAATGCATGATTATTGGCAGAAATGATATCACCTGGGACGATACTAAATATTTTATATATGATCCAAATCAATATATGAACGATCAGTCCGGCAAGTAGTATCGAAATCCAGCCATCCGTTCCCGCCGACTTAGCTAAAACTCTTTGAAAACTTAATACGCCTACCCCCGTTTGCATGGAATGCACTAAAAAAAACACATAGAACGATGATATTTTATACTTTTCTTTAACTTCTACATGGTTCATATAGGACCCTCATTTAAATCATTCATTAAAATCATTTTTTTTGATTTTCGCTTTTTTTGGCGTTGGCTGTCTGGACGTATCTTCAGGATGTAAATTTTCAGGTCTGGATTTAAAAAAATTATAAGGAAGCCGAACAAAGCTATCTTTCCAATCTTGGATGCGAAATGGATATATGGGTTCAAGGTACGGATGTCCCATTGACGTTAATTTGATAAGGTGGGTCATCAAAAACACGGCCGCTATGATAATGCCAATTCCCCCCCAAATTGAGGCCCCCAGTAAAAAGGGGAAGCGCAGTAACCGAATGGCATTCCCCATTTTATAAATAGGAGTAACAAATGATGCCAACGCCGAGAGGGCAACGATGATCAATAAGATATTACTTGTCAGACCAGCTACAACTGCCGCTTGACCGATAACGATACCGCCGACGATACCTAATGTCTGACCTACCTTTGTTGGCAGCCTGGCTGCCGCTTCACGTAATAACTCAATGGAAATCTCCAAGAATAATGCTTCGATCAAAGGCTGAAAAGGGATTAAGTTCCTTGAAGAGACGATCGTTTCCAACAAATCTTTAGGAATCAGTTCATAATGATAGGTCAAAACGGCTACATAAATGGGAGTTGCAAATATGGAAAAAGCGACCGCGAATATCCTTAATAAACGGAAAGCAGATGCCGGAACCCAAGGCATATTATAATCTTCCATGGTGATAAAGTATTCCAACAATATGGTTGGAGTAATAAGTACAGAGGACGATCTATCGATTAACAAGGCTACTTTACCTTCAGCCAATGCACTTGCAATGCGATCAGGCCTTTCCGTATTTAGAAAAAGGGGAAATAAGGTATTTGAATTATCATATAGCATTTGCGCGATATGTGACCCGTCCAATATTTCATCAAACTCTACGTCATTGATCCTTTGTATAATATTTTCAACATTTTCCTGATCAACGATCCCTTCTATCGATAACACTGCCACTTTCGTTTTAGACAAGGACCCTACAATCATTTCACTTACTTGCAACCCAGGGATAGGCAGCCTTTTTCTGACTAGATTCAGATTAATATCAATATCCTCGACAAAAGCTTCTTGAGCACTTATGATTCCAAATTCAAGTTCAGGTTTATTAACTTGCCTGTCTCGTTGGGCCGCAGCATTGATTAATAGGCATTCATCAAGATTTCCATCTAAACGAATGGCAATTGCACCCCTCATGATCCTTTCTTCGATTACAACCTTGGTACTGGTGATAAGTGTACTTTCAATAGGAACGTTCTCTTTAATTTGCTCCAAATTTATCGTTTCCAGAGTTGGTATGACAGAAAGAACACTTTCGTGAAGTACCTGTGCATCAATTAAAGAGCGATAAAACGATACCCAATAGCCGACGCCATTATATGTTCCTTGATGGTTTATGAAATCATTGGATGAAGAAAGGGAATTGAATAGGCCCCTTACATCCGAAGCTTTATTTAATTCGTCATTTTTAACAGAATGTTGAATGGTTTTTTTTTTGAACTTTCTACGGTTAAACAATGCTGTCACCTCTAAACTAAAGCTTATTATCCTAGCATTTGCAATTTAATTACATATTAACCATTTTAGTTTGCTCATGCTGCTCGTTTTGGAAAGGGGATTCATTAAAAAAAACCCTTGTTTTAAAAGCTATCAACATTTCCATATTGATTATTGTTTTGGTTCCGCTAGTTTTTTTCTAGCCAAAATCCCTAATAATACAACCGATATTTTAAAAATGGGAGATTTTGCAGGGATATGTATTTCCCTTTATTATGTATTTCCCTTTATTATGTATTTCCCTTTATATTGATTGGCTTGCCAATTTTTACATTCGTAATCGTTCAAGTGAATAGGAGTAGGAGAAGTGGATGAAAAGATTATGGTTGATCTTGCTTATTCCTATGCTTGCAGGCTGTTGGGATAGTGAAAATATTGAAGATTTATCCCATGTAATGGGGGTGGGAATCCATGCCCATCAAGCTAACACCAAAGAGTACTTAAAGTAGATCTATTTCTACAAGATAATCGTTCATGCAATTAAAGAAAGACATAAGCCTCTGATAGGTCATTTTTTTTCGCTATGCTGCACTCTTGTGACACATGGTATACTGATAGACAACACCCAATATATCAAAGACTGTCTTTTTCTCATAACGGTGGGATTTTCGCCCGTTTTTCTGTAGGAGGACAAACAGGCGAAGTAGAATCTTTGATAGCTCTTGGGTGCTTTTTTGTATCGCTTGAAACAGCAGTAAAAAATAGTCTTTGATGATATAAATAGCTTTATATTCACTAAGTTCTCGTTTTTTCTGGATGAGGAGTAGTTGTCGCATTTGAAACATGGTAGAGGAACAGAGAAGAATGCCAATCAGTTGACCATAGAGATGACATTCTAATCGCTCTTTTTTGATCTCTTTACAATCATCTATTTCAAAGAAGGATTTCCAAGTTTTAAAGAGTAATTCGATTTGCCAACGTAAGGAATAAAGATCGTGAACATGTTCCGTTGCAACATCTTCGGGTAGAGCATTGGTTATGTATACATTCATAGCACTCAATCGTTTACTGCGTTCTTTCATGACAATCCCTTTCTTTTTCTCCTTTAGGGCTTGATTTTCCCACCGTTTTAGGGTTTGTTCTTCCGTAAGCCGGTGGATAATGACTTTTGATACTGGCCAATGTAAACGTCAGAGATCTCATAGGTTTGTCCTGGTTTTAATTGATGCATAATCTCTTCCATATCCAATTGAATATACTCGGTTTGTTTTTTGACGTTCCATTTTTGAAGTATTCGGGATTAGAATTTCGCAGATAAATCCGAGTGTTTAATTTTAAGCGAGAGATATAATAGGCTCCTTTCTTACCCATTTGATAGAGATCTTTCAAGTCAAAATAACCTAAATCACGTATACATAAGTCACCCGTTTCTACCGTTTGTAAGCACGTAGAACCGTAGGTTTTATCATTTTGTTTACCAGGTCCTGAGTGAACGTGCAGGAATTGACCACTGAGGAGATCATATTCTAATTGAACCTTTACGCCAGCTGTATGACTACTGCCTCCAGATCCTTGATAGGCTGAGGCAAACATGTCTGGGAGTTGAAAGGTCGTAGAATCCATGATTCGTATACGCTGAAACTGAGAAGCGTAACGATGAGGAAGAGCCTGAGAGGCATATAGCTTTTGAGTAAGCAAGGAAGTAAATACCTGTTCTAAGAACTTGACAGCCGAAGGATTAAATCGTTGATTGAGTCCTTCAGGACTTATCAAGACTCCCGTTGAAGATTCTAAACAACTACATAACTGTGTTAGGGAAGTACTCGCTACTTTTTGGCTTAACCACACGCACAACGCTATTAAATCTTTAGCTTGGTACTTACTCGTCCTTTGAACAAAACCTACCTTTTTAGCTAGCTCTTGGAGAGCTTGTGGAGCCAAGGATCGTTGTAGTTCCTGTGAAAAGAGGGTAAGTTCGTCTGAAATTTCGCGACTCATAAAAAAACACCAGCTCTTTCCATGATATTACAGAAAGGATAGCGTTTTTTTCGCTTTCGGGGAAATGATTTGCCCTTAGCTTGATGGGCATGTGGTGGAACCCCTAAAAGGGGAACGTTAGACGGTCAAAAAATTGAAGTGAAAAATACTTCTGCTACACCAGGGGATTTTCAAGAAGAAACGCAAATATGGAATATTGAAGTAACAAGCGAGCAAACCGATACTGAAGGGAAAAAGCAAAAGGTTATCACTCCCTATTCTGTCTTACTTAAAGCCAATGGCGACACTTGGAATGTGGACGGGGTGAGGATCGATGAGTGAACAGGCTGCTGTTGAATCTATTGGCAAGGAAGAAGTTAACCAAGGATCTAAGTGGTGGAAATGGTTGATTGGGGGCAGTTTGTTAGCTTCTTCTGTTATTCGGGTTTATGTTCATGTTTCTCATGATCTTTGGAACGATGACGGAAGAAGGTGAAACAAAGATCATTGGAGGGGAGATTTCGCAAATTGGAGAAAATGAAATCCCTGCTGAATACCTTCCCGTTTATAAAGCTGCTGAAGAAAAATACGGGGTTCCGTGGAATCTGCTTGCGCTCATCACCGGGTAGAAACCAGGTTTTCAACATTAGAAACTATGGTTTCCCCGGTCGGGGCAATCGGACATTTGCAATTCATGGTTTTAACTTGGTTGGTGGGTCATATCCAGGTGGGGATCGGCTAGGAAATGCAGATAGAATTGATTTTGCGTGTAGTATTGGCCAATCGGTCCCAGCTTCAAAAGACGGTAAGGTGGTTTATGCCGGTTGGCAAAACCCGAATAATCATAAAGAAGGATACGGACTTTATGTGTGGGTGGATCATGGAAATGGTTCTAAAACGACATACGCCCATTTATCCGGTTTAAGTGTAAGTCTGAGTTGTGGAAATGGGTGATGTAGTCGGGAAGTGTGGCAACTCGGGTTCGTCAACGGGTCCACATTTACATTTTGAGATTTTTCAAAATGGATCTCGGATTGATCCGTCACCATTTATCGGTTTATAACCCAGATAACTAAATAACGGCTTCACAGAATCGATTTTGCGGGACTTTTTGGTCAAAGGTAAGGGTATGAGTCTTAAATGTTCTAAAAACAAAAATAAAGCCGTTTAAAAACGTTTTAAATCGATGTGGATAATTTCGCATCTTTAAAAATTTAAAGGAGGGTTTAATATGCCAGCTTTTTTCACACCAGTAACACCTATTCGATATGTATCTTTTAATTTTGAAGGATATATTGATTCATTAAAAGAGAAGTATTTGGGTGACTTATCTTTTTATAATGATTTAACGAAATATGCATCAAACGAAGCACGTTTAGAACAAAAGAAAGATAAATTTGAAATTAAGTTAGATCACTCACACGTTGTGGAACGAGCAAAAGAACGTAAAAATAAACAAACAAATGATACGCCTGTTAATAATAAGAAGTATATTCAAACGAACTTCAGTAGGTCTGTACATGAAGGAGGTGAAAGATGATGAAAAAACGAAACGTAATAATCGCATCCATTCTCATCTTTTCACTCGTAGTCGGTGTATATGCTTATCAATTCATGTTTCCGAAACAAGAATATGCGGTTAGTACATCAGATCCGCTTGCAACGAAAGTTGGAATGGATGTATTAAAAAACGGGGGAACAGCTGTTGATGCTGCTATTGCGATTTCGTATACGCTTGGAGTTGTTGAACCTTATGCCTCAGGAATTGGCGGAGGCGGAGGAATGTTAATCGATCGTGCCGATGCCTCTCCGACATTTATTGATTACCGAGAGGTAGCACCTAATGATGATAAAGGTGAAGATGTAGGTGTACCAGGATTCGTCGCTGGTATGGATTATATTCATCACAAATATGGGACGTTGCCGATGAATGAGTTAATTGATCCTGCTATTGGATATGCAGAAAAAGGTTTTACGGTGGATCAAGATTTGCATGATCATCTCATATCGTATAGCGGCAACATTGATGAGCAAGAACTAAAAAGCTTTTATTCAAATGGAAAAGCGATTGATACTGGTGATACTTTAAAGCAGTCGGAGTTAGCAGACACGTTGCAAACCATCAAAGAAGAAGGACCAAATGCTTTTTATAAAGGTGAAATTGCAGATGAAATACAGGGTGAAACAGAAATTTCAGTACGTGATCTACGTGAGTATAAGCCTGTGGAACGAAAGCCTTTAATGACGACTTATAAAGGGCATGAAATCATCAGCGCACCTCCTCCGTTTTCAGGTGCAACATTAATTCAAATGTTGAAAATGGCCGACAAAGAAGATGTTTGGAGTTTAAAAGAGAAACACCCAAGCCTTTTCTATCATTATCTCAGTGAAATTTCGAAAGTGGCGTATCAAGATCGTTTGAAAAAGATGGCTGACCCATCATTTATTAAACAAGCATCTGATGACTGGGTGGATGATCACTACGTAAATTTATTAATTAAACAAATTAATGAAACCCAAGCTAACAAAACGAAAGTTAGTGACGTGGAAGAGCACGAAAGTACAACCCACTTCGTTGTCATAGATGGTGATGGAACGGTTGTCTCTACAACGAACACACTCAGTAACTTTTTCGGTAGCGGTAAATATGTAGATGGTTTCTTTTTAAATAATACGCTTAGTACGTTCGGTGAAGGAATTAATAAAATCGAAGAAGGAAAGCGCCCGAGAACGTTCACAGCGCCAACTATTATTCGAGAAGGTGACGAATGGATAATGGCCATCGGTACACCGGGTGGAAATCGAATTCCACAAGTGCTAATGCAAGTAATGGGGAACTATTTTGAAAATAACCAATCAATTAAGAAATCCATTGAAAGCAAACGAGTGATTTTCGAGTCGCATAAGTTTTATTCAGAAGCTGAATTGAATGAACAAACAAAAGATCAGCTAAAAACATATGGGTATGATTTGGAAACTAATGATAACCCAATGTTCTATGGAGGCGTTCAAGCGCTCGTCAAAGATTTAAAGAAAAATAGGATTAAAGGTGACGCAGACTTACGGCGTCACGGTTCATGGGAAAAAGATACTAAATAAAATAATGGAGGATTGAATAATGATCGTAAAACAAATCGTAGGAGTAATTGGCCCAATTGCAATTATAGCAGGAGTAGTTGCTGGACTTGGATTGCTAAAACATCCAGCAACATTATCTCCGATTGGGGTACAGCCACATCGCCATCAAGCTAACAATAACGAGTTACCCCAAAACGATAAAAACGAGTAAGATGTACAAAATTTTCGTTCTGGGGGTATTATGATTTCTTACCTTGATGGGCATGGGGTGGGAATCGCTAAAAGTAAAAATAATGATGAAATCATGTTAACACAACAAATCCTGGTGCCTCCAAGAAGTGTTTTTGAAAAGAGAATCAAATCAAACTAAAATCAAGATACTTTGCTCATAACCAATCATCAAAGTATCCTTCATTTAAAGATGTATGAAGGAAATACCCGATGGAAGCTATCGTTAATCAGTCAATACGCGATAACAATATGAAACCTATTTAAAAGAGATTGAGCGTATTGCCGAGGCTGAAGTTGAGAAGGATGTCGAGAAAATCGTAGACAAATTACAGCATGAATATAAAACAGGGGTAGCTGGATTATTTCTGTATGTGGAAATCAGCATCCGAAGTTTTGGGAGAAACATAAGCAGAAATGGGATGAAATTTTCAGTAAAGCTGATATTAATTATCAAGTTGACATAAGGATTATAGACTTTGGTTCAAAAGGAGGGGTGAAGTGAATTGTCAGGGGTAAAGGCTAACATTCCATAAATGGACAGGCAATTCATAAGAATGAAAAACCTTCCAAATGGTAAGGCTTCAGTTTGTAGACAAAAGGGTTTCGGGATGTTCTCATTCTGAAACCCTTTGATTTTTTTTTGGATGGAAAGGTTTTTTTGTCAAGGCTCATCAAAGAAAAAGTCCCATCATTTAAAACGCTTATCGAAAGTTCTTGGAAGATTCGTCACTTCATGTGCAACCCGGATGCCGGATTGAATGGCTCCTTCAATCCAAGCAGGTACTGTTGATGTATGCTCTCCAGCGAAGTGGACCCTTCCTTCAGGAGTTGGAATGTATGGAAACAAGTCCGTTTCCTGACCAGGTTTAAACATGGAGAAAGCTCCGTATGCGTACTGATTCCGGGTCCAGCTAAAAGAAGCTCCTGATAAAAAATGATCGTATACTTGTTTTCCATGGACCCTTTCCAAATTTTTTAATGCGTTTTGTATACGATCTTTTTCCGGGAGGATATCCCATAAAGTGGCATCATCCTCCCATGTATAACTTGCTAAAATGATACCAGATTCACTTGGGTTTACCGTTTGGTAGGGGTAATAAGAAAATCTAATGGGTAAATCGGTCATCAATTTACCCCCGAATATTCCTTCCCTTTCCCAAAATCTATGTCCGAACTGAAGTCCGATTTTTGTTGAAGCAGGATAATGGAGTTCCCTTATTGCCTTCCACTTATTATGGGAAAAGGAATTGCGGGGTTCAATATCCATAAATGACAACAATTGAAGAGGTATTGTCACGATGGCAAGATCACCGGTAACGGTTAAGGGTCTATCGCTTTGAGTGTGTTTAGAATGGATGGTTACTCGATTATCATGTTGAACAATTTTTGTCACTTCATATCTGAAATTTAGATTTTCCTTCAATTCGGGTACAAAAGCATAAGGAAGCCGGTCGTTTCCCCCCTCGATTGCATGAAAAACGATGTTTGGATCAAGGAGTGGCAAAAACTCTCGAAGAATGGCAGTAAAGGAAAGTTCAGGCAAACCTTCTAAACCCATTAGGACTTTAATGCTTTCAATTGCACCAGTTGATAGACTCACCCCTACTGGATTGTACTGTAAAAAGAAGCTCAAGGAGTATTTATCAAATTCTTTAATAACTATTTCCCAATTTCTAATTGGGTTTTGAATGATGAAATCAGTCACTGGTTTAATTGCCATGTTGAATAATTCTTCAGCTGTTTTACCTCTTTCATGGGGAGCTACTGGGTACTTCAGTATATCCGGGTTCCGTTGATATATGGCAGCGGTCGTTTTGATTCCATTGGCATAAATGGGATCATTAGGAGTCGCGTTCACAAAAGGGATGATTCGTAAACCGTACTTCTTGATGTATTCAGCAACTAAGTAATGATAATTCGGAATGCGCATGGCACCTGCTTCAAGGTAGGAACCATCCGAAAATGGCTCCCGTATGGTCAAAACACGCCCCCCGACCCTCCCGGTTGCTTCCAATATCGTTACATCGTGTCCGGCTTCTTTTAAGAGGGATGCTGCAACTAACCCAGACATGCCGGCACCAATGATAATGATTTTTTTTGGTATTTTGGATGGTCCCAGTCCATTTCTGATGAAAGCCAGCTTTTGATCGGTTGAAAGCGGATCTTTGTAAAGGGACAAAGTGTTGTTCTCCTCTCGGGTTCACTTTCCTATATCGGATTTACGCTATCATATTCTTATTGGTTCACCATTTATGATGGGTCTTCAATAATTTGTCTTGTAAGTATCCAAAATTAACAGTCTTCACGTAAAAAAGCTTTCTTTAAATCTGATAATCTTGGAGTTATGCATCCTTTGAAGACGGGCCCTTTCACCATTTTTTAATGCCTTATATATCCCAAAAATAACCTCGGCAGAATATTAGAGAAACCATTCATCCAATAACCATCATTAAGTAACTCTCGGATTTTCTATAAAACCCATGAAAACTTAGTTCGTGGAATATTATTAAATATTTTCCTTTACAACGGAGATACTACCAAGATACAAAGGCATTTATCACCAACTTGGGAGGTAACTAATACTTTTGTCGTTGGTCTTGTTATCGCTATTTGCAGTTTATTTTCAGGTGCAGTATTCCCGATTGGCGAAGCCTTAATCGTTCCCGCAAGCCTAATCTTGGTCCTATTATGTATTATGAGTGCATTCTTGGTCTTCTCGCACAGCGTAGACAAAAATGAAAATTTTTCTAAGCGGGGGAGGTTATAGGGTGCCTCGCCGCGCCGTTATAGCGATTATCATTCAGTTTTTAATCGGCAGTTATGTTTATGGAACCGCCATTTACCCTGTATTATTTATCCAAATGTCACAATCCTTACCGACCCGACTTCATTCCGTGCCGTGTTTGCCACATATATAGTGGGCTTTGCGATATTGTTGCCAGGTTATTTCTGGTCCATCTTCATGAAAGATCAGCGCCGAAAGTTAAAACGGAGACAAATGTCAAACTAGTTCATCTTGGAAAAGAGAGGTTATCACTATGAAAATGTTAGATCTGCTAAAATATACGGTTTTAGTCATCTCACTTTTTTTGAGCTATCAAGCGGTTGAAGCACATGATAAAAATTTTCAGGTCGATGGCATCTATATTTCAGCAAAAAGAGATGTAACAGGAGACCAGAAAATAGACATCATCCAGGTACAGGGTTTGCCATATGAGAAAGGAAGTAAGTTCCTGAAGAAAATTGAGTTAAATGTGGAAAGCAATCGCCGTACAATTAGCGTTCCGCTTGAAGCAGGGTATAATCCAGATCTCAAGGTTACGGACTTGAATAATGATGGTATCCAGGATGTATTTGTCACGGTTTTGATGGAAGGTGGAGAGCGGTTGATAACCAGTTATGCCTATACGTTCAAGGATGGAAAAGCGAAGGAACTGGAAATCCCTCCACCCGTTCCTGTAATGGCCCAATTTCTTGACGGATACAAAGCGGAAATCATTATAGAAGGTCAAAAGCCTGTGGTGATAGATGTCAGTTCCAGAAAACAAGCTTATGATGAAATGGGCATTTATCTAAATGGAAAACTAAATGAACCGACAGAGCTTTTGGTTGATCCATATTCATCACTGGACCTCAAGACCGTTTTGGGAAAAGGAAAGGGGCTTATAGGGATCCAATATGTGAAAGGTTCCGATGAACGCGATCCGATATTGGAGATTAAATCGGTATGGAAGTATAACAATGGATGGCAGCTTGTAAAAGCCCAGGTTAAGCCAGTCAAGGCGAAGAATAATAAATAGTAAAGTGTGAATGGTAAATTGTTCAGACATATCAAATAAAGCAGGTTGACAGCTCTTGGTTTTGAGGGCTGTTTTTTGTTTATAATTAAAAATTGACAATTTTTAATTATTTGGTAAAATCTAAATAAATCCAGTTTATACATAATCAAACTTTCTTGCTGGGTTAAATGTAAGCGGATACAAGGGGGTGCAGACTTACGGAGTTAAAAGAAAAAATAATCGAAACATCGTTGACACTCTTCGAACAGCATGGTTTTCATGGTGTCTCCGTTAACGAAATCGTCAAGGCATGCGGAACTAGCAAGGGTGGATTTTATCACCATTTCTCGTCCAAAGATGAGCTTTTATTTGTCATTCATGATTACTTTATTTCATATGTTTTAACTAAAGCACAGGAAGCCATTTCAGCAAGTACCCATCCAACAGAAAAAATGCAAAAGATCATTCAATCTTTCGTTAAAGTTTTTGACCTCTATAAACCACACATCTCAGTTTTCTATCAAGAAAGCATTTACTTAAAACCACCTTATGTAGAAGCAATCAAAAAAAAACGTCAAATATATAAAGAAATTATTTTTTCCGTCATCAAAGAAGGCATTGACAAGGGAGTGTTCCGCAGCGAATTACCGGTTGAAATTACCGGGATGTCGATTCTGGGCATGGTGAACTGGTCCTACAAATGGTACAAAAGGGACGGCGGAAAAACCATAGATGAAATTGGTGATATTTACGTAGATTTAATTCTGCAGGCACTATTGACGGATAAACAAAAAGAAGAGGAAATAACCCGGCCGTTTTTACTGAAAAACCAATTGGTTGTGGATTAAACAGTAAAACCTGAATTGTACAGACCAACTAGTCGGTCTTAATAGAAAGGGGAATGAACAAATGGATTTCTCACTTACGAAAGAACAACAGATGATTAAGGAAATGGTTAGGGAATTTGCTGAAAAGGAAATTAAACCAATTGCCATAGAATTGGATGCAAAGTCCATGTTTGCGGAAGATGCATTCAAAAAAATGGGGAAACTCGGGTTGCTTGGAATTCCGTTCCCTGAAGAATATGGCGGCTCTGGTGGAGATACGATTTCGTATGCCATTGCAGTTGAAGAGGTTGGCAAGGCATGCGGAGGAACCGGCTTAAGCTATGCAGCAGCCGTTTCACTTGGAGCAAGCCCAATTTACTATTTTGGAACCGAAGAACAGAAGCAAAAATATCTGGTTCCAATCACGACCGGTGAAACTTTGGCAGCTTTCGGGTTGACAGAGCCTAATGCTGGTTCGGATGCTGGCGGTACGAAAACAACTGCCGTATTAGAAGGTGATGAATATGTGATTAACGGCGAGAAAACATGGATAACAAATGCCAGCTATTCAAGAACCATCACCGTTACCGCTGTATCGGGCAAAGATTCCAGGGGCAAGAACATCATCTCCGCATTCATCGTGCCAACGGATACCCCTGGGCTTACGATCAATAGCAATTATGAAAAAATGGGAGTTCGGGCTTCCAATACGTGTGAAATCATTCTTGAAAATGTACGTGTACCAAAGCAGAATTTATTGGGAGATCCAGACAAAGGGTTCAAACAATTTTTATTCACGCTGGATGGCGGAAGGATTTCAATTGCAGCTTTGGCCGTGGGCATCGCACAGGCAGCCTTTGATAAGGCTTTAGCTTTTTCAAAAGAGCGTATTCAATTTGGTAAATCCATTTCAAGTTTTCAGGCGATTCAATTCAAGCTTGCAGATATGGCAATGGAAATTGAATTGGCAAGGAACATGGTCTATAAGGCGGCATGGTTAAAAGACAATAAAAAACCTTTTGCAAAGGAAGCGGCTTACGCCAAGCTTTTTGCAAGTGAGACCGCGTTCAGGGCCAGCAATCAAGCGATTCAAATACATGGCGGTTCTGGATACATGCGTGAATATGAAGTGGAACGCTATTTAAGAGATGCTAAGTTATTGGAAATCGGGGAAGGCACATCCGAAATTCAAAGGATCGTAATCGCCAGACAATTAGGCTGTTAATCTTTTCGGAACGAAAATGAACAATGATGCTTTGGTTCAATCAGATGTGAAGCAGATATTATCCATACAGCAAAAAGCGTTCATTCTTACTTTTATTTGATAGGAGGAGTTTGATGTCCGATTTGCTAGATGTTACTATCGGAAAACTGCTTGAAAAGACAGCTGAACAATATGGTGATAATGAAGCGGTGGTTTACCATGAACTTGGCCTTCGTCATTCGTATCGCGAATTTGAAAAGATTTGCCGAAAGGCGGCCCGGGGGTTCATGGCACTCGATATTAAAAAAGGGGAACATATCGCCATTTGGGCGTCCAATAAACCAGAATGGCTTATATCCCAATTTTCGACAGCGAAAATGGGCGGGGTGCTGGTAACGGTCAATACCAATTACCGTATAAGTGAACTGGAATACCTGCTTAAGCAATCGGATTCGACGACGATAATCCTGATGGAACAATATAAGGATCATTCCTATATAGATACGTTGTATGAAATTGTACCTGAATTGAAAAATGCCGAACCAGGAAAATTACAATCTGAGAAACTGCCAAAATTGAAAAATATCATCGTTTTGGGTGAAACGCGTTATCCTGGCACGTTTTCGTGGGATGAAGTCATTAGCGGGAGCGAATCCGTTTCGGAAGAGTTGCTGGACCTGAGGATGGGGGAATTGTCTTCCAGTGATGTGATCAATATGCAATATACATCTGGGACGACAGGATTTCCAAAAGGAGTGATGTTGACGCATTCAAACTTGGTCAACAACGGCTTGAATGTTGCGGAATGCATGAAGCTTACAAAGGATGACAGGCTTTGCATCCCCGTTCCGTTTTTTCATTGTTTCGGCTGTTCCCTTGGTACGATGGCCTCTGTTACTGTAGGGGCAACGATGGTGCCTATTGTGGAATTTAATCCACGTGTAGTCCTACAGACCATTGAAGCAGAAAAATGTACGGGGCTCCACGGTGTACCTACGATGTTCATCGCCGAACTTAATCTCGATGACTTCGACCAGTATGATTTACGTTCGTTACGGACTGGAATCATGGCAGGCTCCACGTGCCCGATCGAAGTCATGAAAAGCGTGGTGAATAAGATGGGAATCTCTGGAATTACAATTACTTATGGTCAAACGGAATCATCTCCAGGAATTACGATGACAAGAACGGACGACCCAATCGAACTTCGTGTTTCCTCAGTGGGAAGAGCATTGCCGAAAGTGGAAGTGAAAATTATCGATCCGGCTACTGGAGTAGAGGTCCCACGGGGCAAACAGGGGGAACTCTGTTCAAGAGGATACCATGTAATGAAGGGGTATTATAATAACCCGGAAGCAACTGAACAGGCGATTGACCGGGAAGGCTGGCTACATACGGGAGATTTAGCGGTGATGGACGAGAATGGTTATTGCATGATAACAGGCAGGTTGAAAGATATGATCATTCGCGGGGGGGAAAATATTTATCCTCGTGAGATAGAAGAATTCCTCTATCAACATCCTGCAATTGTCGATGTCCAGGTACTCGGTGTCCCAGATCGGAAGTATGGGGAAGAGGTAGCGGCATGGATCATTTTGAAACCGGGAGAAAACCTTACGGAGAAAGAACTGACAGAATATTGCAAAGGGAAGATATCATTTCATAAAATTCCCCGTTACATTCAATTTACTGATGCATATCCAATGACTGCATCCGGAAAGATCCAAAAGTATAAGCTTCGGCAACAAACTCTTGATCTACTATCGGAACGCACTAAATAAGGAGGATACCGAATGATTCGAAAAATTCTTATCGCAAATAGAGGAGAAATAGCATCACGTATTATTCGTACATGCAAGAAGTTGGGAATACTTACTGTCGCCGTCCATTCGGAAGCAGATTCGGATTCGCCATTTGTGGAATTGGCAGATGAGGCATATTTATTGGGGGGCCCGAGAGTACAGGAAAGCTATTTAAACGTCAATAAGATTTTGGAAATCGCTAAAGAAACCGGAGTGGAAGCCATTCATCCTGGTTACGGATTTCTTAGTGAAAATGCAGATTTCGCAAGTTCATGCGAAGAAGCAGGCTTGATATTCATTGGTCCCAAACCAGAGGTCATCCAGCAGATGGGCAATAAAGTCGAAGCACGGAAAAAGATGGAGCAAGCGGGACTTCCATTGGTGCCAGGATTTTCACGTCCATTAATAGATAGCGCAGAAGCGGCAGCCGTTGCCGAAAGGATTGGATATCCAGTCATGTTAAAAGCAGCAGCAGGCGGCGGGGGAATCGGCATGCAGGCCGTTGCTAATGAAGAGGAACTTTACAAAGCCTTCGAAGGGAATCAAAAACGTGCTCAATTGTTTTTTGGCAATGGAGATATGTTCATAGAAAAATTGATTGAGAAGCCTCGTCATATCGAAATTCAGGTATTGGCGGATTCCTTTGGGAATGCTGTTTACTTATGGGAAAGGGAATGCTCCGTTCAAAGGCGCCACCAGAAGGTCGTGGAAGAGGCTCCCTCTTCTTTCCTTGACGAAGAAACAAGAAACAGGATGGGAATGGCTGCTGTGAAAGCGGTAAAATCCATTGGTTATAGCAATGCAGGTACCCTCGAATTTTTAGTTGATGCGGATAAAAATTTCTATTTCCTGGAAATGAATACACGCCTACAAGTTGAGCATCCTGTCACCGAAGAAATTACGGGACTGGATTTAGTCGAACAGCAAATTAAAATTGCGTCAGGCAGCAAACTGGAATTCACTCAAGCAGAGATTAAAAAGGATGGACATTCCATTGAAGTGCGAATATATGCTGAAGATCCGAAAACCTTCTATCCAGCACCGGGGAGAATCACCAGTATGGAACTTCCGGAAGGTGAAGGGATCCGTCATGAATTGGCGGTTCATGGAACTTCCGTCGTTTCCCACTTTTATGATCCGATGATCGCCAAATTGGTAGTGAGCGGCGATTCGAGGGATAAAACGATCAAGAGATTAATAGAAGCGCTGGCAAACTATAAAATAGAAGGAATTAAAACAAACCTTCCTTTGCTGATGGAAATAATTTCTCATGAAGCTTTTTCCCAAGGAGATACGACTACGGATTTCATTGCGAAATATATTAAAAAATTGACTGTATAACGCATATTTTAAAACATAATGATCAGGAGGAATGTAAGATGGCAGAATTAAAGGCAAGCATGGCAGGAAGCGTTTGGAAAATCGTAGCGAGCGAGGGGCAAAGTGTTACCGACGGACAGGACATCATTATCTTGGAATCCATGAAAATGGAAATCCCCATTGCAGCTGAGGAAGCTGGCACCATCAAAGAACTTAAAGTGAATGAAGGGGATTTTGTAAATGAAGGCGACATATTGGCCGTCATTGAATAAAGGGACGGAGGGGTAAGATGAACTGGCCTGAAAAAGTGACAATTAAGGAAGTTGGACCGCGTGATGGGCTGCAAAATGAAAAGGTCATTATACCTACGCAAAGCAAAATGGATTGGATCGATCAGCTCTCTGATACAGGGTTATCTTATATAGAGGTGACTTCCTTCGTACATCCAAAATGGATTCCCCAATTGAGTGATGCGGCCCTTGTGGCTAAGGGAATAAAGCGCAATCCCGGGACCACATATGCGGCCCTTGTACCCAATCAAAGGGGTCTGGAATCGGCCCTTGAAGCCAATATCGATGAAATTTCCGTGTTCATGTCATCCAGTGAAACCCATAATCTTAAAAATATCAATAAATCGATTTCCGATACCTTTCCAATAATGAAGGATGTCATCGGGACTGCAGCAAAAAGCGGGAAAACGGTTAGGGGCTATGTTTCAACCGTTTTCGGCTGTCCTTATGAAGGGGAGGTTTCGTCCGAAAAGGTTTTCCGTGTTTGTGATCAACTATTTGACTACGGAATCAGTGAGGTCTCATTGGGTGATACCATTGGGGTCGCGTCACCAAGACAGGTTGCCTTGTTCCTTGAACAGGCAGTAAAAAGATATGATATAAGCCGAATTGCCCTCCATTTTCATGATACAAGTGGCATGGCACTCGCAAATGTACTCCAATCACTGGAATATGGAGTGGACACTTTCGACTCTTCTCTCGGTGGTTTGGGAGGATGCCCATATGCACCAGGTGCGAGCGGCAATGTGGCTACGGATGACCTGATTCATATGCTACATAAAATGGGAATTCACACGGGGATCAATCAAGAAAAACTAATGAAGGCTGCGTCCATGATGCAAAGCTTTTTGGAAAAACCATTGCCTAGCCATCAGATGGCTGTATATAACGCGAAATAAGTTGAATTGAGGTGAAACGATGACTTCATTAGTAGAGATCAGTCATGATGCCAAGGGAATTGCCATCGTGACTTTGAATCGGCCGGATGCTGCCAATGCATTATCCACCGAATTGCTTCATTGCTTATTCGAAGGGCTGGATGAACTGAAAAGAGAGTCCAATTTACGAACCGTCATTTTAACGGGAGCTGGGGAAAAGGCGTTTTGTGCAGGTGCGGATCTTAAGGAACGGGCTGGGATGAATGATGATAAAGTCAAGGAGACAGTCAAACTGATTGGTGACACGATTACGGCTGTAGAAAACCTTCCAGTCCCAGTAATCGCTGCAATTAACGGCCCGGCTTTTGGAGGAGGGCTGGAGCTGGCGCTGGCCTGTGACATACGAATCGCATCGGAAACGGCAAAGATGGGACTGACAGAAACGGCATTAGGAATCATCCCAGGCGCCGGCGGTACTCAACGCCTGCCCCGTATAGTCGGAATGTCAACGGCGAAAGAACTGATTTATACGGCGAAGAGATTGGACGCAAAAGCGGCACTTGCCATGAAAATCATCAGTCATGTATATCCACCAGAACAATTACTTGAGGAAGCGAAAAAACTGGCTGGGGAAATTGCGGTCAATGCCCCATTAGCACTCAGGGCAGCAAAAGCGGCGATCAATCAAGGGGCTGATACTAACTTGAAAACAGGATTGCAAATTGAAAAAGACTGCTATCAGACAACTTTAAAAACCCGTGACCGACTGGAGGGTCTGTCAGCATTCAAGGAAAAGCGCAAACCGGTATTTACGGGTCGATGATTTCAATTGAAGGAGGAACATGGATGGTAACGACGGATAAACTAACCGAAACGGTTGAAACGATTAAAAAAGGCGGTTTAGAAAAATATCATCAAAAAAATGCTGAAAAAGGAAAGCTTTTCGTACGTGAACGATTAGAGCTGCTTTTTGATGAAGGGGTTGAAATAGAAGACGCTTTCTTTGCAAATTGTGCCAGTGATGGTCTTCCCGCAGATGGTGTGGTTACAGGTATAGGAAAAATCAATGGTCAGAGGGTCTGTGTCATGGCCAATGATTCGACCGTAAAAGCAGGTTCCTGGGGAGCAAGGACCGTCGAGAAAATCATTCGCATTCAGGAAACAGCTGATAAGTTACAGTTGCCCCTCCTTTATTTAGTCGATTCTGCCGGTGCTCGAATTACGGATCAAGTAGAAATGTTTCCGGGACGCCGCGGTGCAGGACGAATCTTTTACAACCAAGTAAAGTTATCGGGAAAAGTTCCGCAAATTTGTCTATTGTTCGGACCATCTGCAGCGGGAGGGGCATATATCCCAGCTTTCTGCGATATTGTCGTAATGGTTGACGGTAATGCATCGATGTATTTAGGATCACCGAGAATGGCAGAAATGGTCATTGGCGAAAAGGTTAGCGAAGAGGAAATGGGCGGGGCGAAAATGCATTGTTCTGTTTCAGGATGCGGGGATGTGCTTGTTAAGTCAGAAGAAGAATCCATCGCGTTTGCACGCCGATACTTAAGCTATTTTCCAGGAAATTATCAAGAAAAGCCTAAAGCCAAAAAGCCTGAGCTGCCAGCTGAATTCGAAAAAACATTAGAAGAGCTGATACCAAAAAACCAGAATGCAGCCTTTAATATGTATGACCTGATCGATAGGATTATAGACAGGCAATCGTTTTGTGAAATCAAGAAGCTATTTGCCCCCGAATTGATTACCGGGCTTGCAAGGCTAAATGGACAGACGATTGGGATCATAGCCAATCAGCCGCGTGTCAAGGGAGGTGTCCTTTTCCATGATTCAGCCGATAAGGCGGCCAAGTTCATCAATTTATGTGATGCTTTCCATATACCGCTGTTGTTCCTGGTGGATATTCCAGGATTCATGATTGGAACGAAGGTCGAACAGGCAGGCATCATTCGCCATGGTGCGAAAATGATTTCGGCCATGAGTGAAGCCACGGTCCCCAAAATTTCTGTCATTGTCCGAAAAGCTTATGGTGCTGGACTCTACGCGATGGCTGGTCCCGCATTTGAACCGGACTGCGTACTTGCCTTACCGACGGCATTGATTGCGGTCATGGGGGCAGAAGCTGCGGTCAATGCAGTCTATGCCAATAAAATCAATGCGATGGAAGCGGAGGATCGCCCAGCATTCATCGAACAGAAGCGCAATGAATATAATGAAGACATTGATATCTACCGCTTAGCCTCCGAAATGATTGTTGATGGCATCATCCAGCCAAATGACCTGCGTGATGAATTGAGCGCCCGGTTTGAAGCATATAGCAGTAAACAATTGACATTTACCGATCGTAAACATGGAGTCTATCCAGTCTAATGAATTCAAGAAACAAGCCCGGTCATCATGACCGGGCTATTTATCATGTATGAAAATAAAATGATTTTTCAAATAATAAGAAAAATTTTCTTATTTAGAGTTGCTAAATCACATAAGGAAGAGTACTATAATTAGTAATTATTGATTTACTAATTACTCAATTCATACTTAGTGAAAGAAAGTGAGCGTTGCCATGGTTCAGCAGGAAAAAAAGAAATATCTAACTCCAGATGGATACACAGCAGACATTGCGATCTTTACTATTACTTCGCAGAAAACGGCAGAGAAAGCGCCGCCTGAAATGTTTTTAAAGCTATTGTTAATCAAACGTGCGACGAAAGATAAGGAAGGACACCCAAATGTTGAAGGAGATAAATGGGCATTGCCTGGAGGCTTTGTAAATGCCAGGGAGACTGCTTATAAAGCAGCTAAACGGGAATTAAAAGAAGAAACGGGCGTAGCTGGATTCCATGTCAAGCATTTCGGTGTTTATGACCGCCCAGGACGCGATCCCAGGGGATGGATCATATCCAATGCTTTTTACGCCATTGTCCAGGAAGATTTTCTCAATCAAAGAAAAGCGAATGACGATGCAGCTGAGGTCGAATTGTTCACGATACAGGAAGCGTTACAATTAGAGCTTGCATTTGATCATCATACAATCATTAACGACGCGATGAACTTACTGAAAAAAGAAATGGTGCAAACGACGATAGCCCAAAAATTCCTGCCGGATGAATTTACACTTTCTGAACTGCAACGGGTGTTGCTAATAGCTAGAGATGATGCAAAAATCAGCGCGGATTCACTTTTTTATGCAAAAGCCCCTAAACTCCCGTTCTTGGAGAAAGTCTTGGATGAAAAGGGTATCCAGAAGAAAACAAAACGAAATTCGTATCGGCCTTCACAACTTTACCGATTTAATGCAGAGATTGTCATGGACTCTATTTATTATTAAGGGGGAATAGGTGAAATGGATAAAAAGGCATTGATCAATATCGATTATACGTATGACTTCGTGGCAGACGGGGGTTCATTGACCTGCGGGAAGCCAGGACAGGATATCGAGAAGGCACTAGTCAGGATAACCAAGGAGTTTATCAAACAAGGGGAATACACGGTCTTCGCGATTGATTTACATGAAAATGGAGACCGCTTACATCCTGAATCGAATTTGTTCCCACCGCATAATATTAGCGGTACAATGGGTAGAGACCTATATGGGACTTTAAAAGAAGTATATGAAACAAATAAAAATCAAAAGAATGTTCATTATATAGATAAAACGCGTTATTCGGCATTTGCAGGAACGGACCTTGATATCCGCCTAAGGGAACGTCACATTACCGATGTTTATTTAGTCGGGGTTTGTACAGATATCTGCATTCTGCATACGGCAATCGACGCTTATAATTTAGGATATAATATTTTTATATATGAAAATGCAGTGGCCTCATTCAATGATGCCGGTCACCCTTGGGCCCTTGGGCATTTTAAAGCATCTCTAGGAGCAACGATTCTATAATATCCATTCACGCAACAGAATAGAAGGGAGGCGAAAGCTTCTCTTTTGGGAGGAACTATCCATGGAAAAAAAGTACAACGATGACAGTTACGCACTACACACTGACCTTTACCAAATCAACATGGCCCAAACTTATTGGCAGGACAAAACACATAACCGAAAGGCAGTTTTCGAGATATTTTTCAGAAAACTTCCATTCAACAGCGGATATGCGATTTTTGCTGGACTTGAAAAAATTGTCCATTACCTTCAAAACTTTTGCTTCTCGGAAAGTGATATCGACTATTTAAAAACGGACCTGCACTATGATGAAGAATTTTTGGATTATTTGCAGAACATCCGTTTCACGGGAGCGATCCGCTGCATGAAAGAGGGAGAGCTTGTCTTCGGCAATGAACCGATTTTACGGGTGGAGGCACCGCTTGCTGAGGCACAACTCATAGAAACGGCGTTGCTAAACATTGTGAACTATCACACACTCGTGGCAACAAAGGCCTCACGCATAAAACAAGTTATTGGAGATGAATCTGCCCTTGAATTCGGTTCAAGACGGGCACAAGAAATGGATGCTGCAATTTGGGGAGCGAGAGCGGCCTATATTGCTGGCTTTGATTCCACTAGTAATGTACGGGCTGGAAAGCTGTTTGGGATTCCGGTTTCAGGAACGCATGCCCATTCCATGATCCAGGCTTATAAAGATGAATATACGGCTTTTCATAAATACGCTGTTTCCCATAAAGACTGTGTATTCTTGGTTGATACCTATGATACATTGCGTTCTGGCATTCCCAATGCAATCCGTGTTGCCAAGGAACTGGGCGATAAAATCAATTTCATTGGCGTCCGTCTTGACAGCGGTGATTTAGCTTACTTATCAAAAGAAGCACGACGTATGCTTGATGCTGCAGGGTTCCATGATGCGAAGATTGTCGCTTCCAATGACTTGGATGAATATACGATCATTAACCTGAAACAACAAGGAGCAAGAATTGACATTTGGGGCATCGGAACCAAATTGATTACGGCTTATGACCAGCCAGCGCTTGGTGCTGTTTATAAAATGGTTTCAATAGAGGGAGAAGATGGGAATATGAGAGATACCATCAAAATTTCTTCTAACCCTGAAAAGGTTACGACACCTGGCTTAAAACGAGTTTATCGAATCATCAATAAAGTGAACAACCATGCTGAAGGTGACTATTTGGCCATGGAATATGAAAAGCCTCAGGAACAGGAAAAATTAAAAATGTTTCATCCTGTCCATACCTTCCTGAGTAAATTTGTCACGGATTTCGATGCCGTTGATCTGCATGTGGATATTTTCAAGGAGGGCAGCTTGATTTATGAATTACCAACCATTGATGAAATCAAGGCCTTCACGAAAAAAAATCTCCAAGTATTATGGCCTGAGTACCTTCGTGCACTTAATCCTGAAGAATACCCGGTAGATCTAAGCCAGGATTGTTGGGATAATAAAATGAGGAATATAGATGAAATTAAAGCAAATGTAGAGAGAATGCTAACGAAATGACCAATCTATTTTATCAGAAAGCGAGGCTTTGCCAATGCGTCCATTACAAAGAGAAATCGTAAAAAAATTACTTGTCCAACCAAAAATCGATCCTGAAGTTGAATTCAGGAAAAGTGTTGATCTATTAAAAGGGTATTTGAAGAAAAATACGTTTCTGAAAAGTTTTGTACTTGGAATATCTGGAGGTCAAGATTCAACACTGGCGGGGTATATTGCCCAAACCGCTGTCAATGAATTGAATCAAGAAAAAAATGGCAGCGATTATAAGTTTGTTGCTGTTAGCTTGCCATATGGAGTACAGGCTGATGAAGATGACAGGCAGTTGGCTTTAAAATTCATCAAGCCGAGCCAAACTGTTACAGTCAACATCAAGGGAGCGGTGGATGCATCAGTAAAGGCTGTGGAAGAAGCCGTTTCTGAAAAACTATCGCATTTCTTAAGGGGAAATGTCAAAGCGCGTGAGCGGATGAAGGTACAATATGATTTAGCCGGACTATACAAAGGTGTCGTGCTTGGTACGGACCATGCGGCTGAAGCAATCACAGGTTTCTTTACGAAACATGGTGACGGTGCAGCGGATATCATCCCATTATATCGATTAAATAAAAGGCAAGGAAAAGAAATCCTGAAATTCGTCGGTGCTCCTGACCGTCTTTATACGAAGGTTCCAACGGCCGATTTAGAAGATGACAAACCATTAATTCCTGATGAAGTGGCTTTAGGCGTTAGTTACGACGAAATCGATGATTACCTTGAAGGAAAGGAAATCAGGACGGAAGCTGCCGAAATCATCGAAGGATGGTATACTAAAACCGAACATAAACGGAATGAAGCCATTAACGTTTATGATACTTGGTGGAAATAAAAGAATGGGTAAAGCCAAGAAGTTCAAGTGAATTTAAACGCCCGCATCACTTTTAAAGGTGCGGGCGTTTTTGGGAAGACCGATGAATATCACTTTGCTAACACTTGAGTAATAAAAATTTTTACCAGTAAAGGGGAAAATCAAATATCGGCTCTCAATTTGGATCTATCCAGGCTTATTAAAGAAACTAGCAAGGAAATTAAATTCTCCGGTGTAATCGGTGTGAAAACGGGAGATGATCTAATATATAGTTCAGGACATGGCTATTCCAATCGATCGGATGAAATAATGAATACGACTGAAATAAGGTTGGGAATTGCTTCTGGGTGTAAACTGTTTACTGCGATAACCATTTGCCTGTTAGTACAAAAAGGGACTCTTAGGTTTGATTCTAAGCTTAAAGACTGTCTTCCGATCGAGTTTTTAGTTTCCGGATTTCCATCAAAATGTAACCATACATCACCTCTTAACACACACTTCGGGTATTCCTGATACTTTGATGGAAGTGATGGAGTACTTTGAAGAGCTATGGCAGAAAAATCCGATGTACCATATTAAAAGATTAAATGATTTTCTGCCCATGTTTCAAGATGATGTGATGATGTTCGAACCTGGGGAAAGATTTCATTATAATAATGCTGGCTATATTGTATTGGGATTGATTGTTGAGGAACAAACCGGGCTTGAATTTCCCGAATATATTGACAATAACATCTTTCTGCCTTGTGGTAGGAAAGATTCCGGTTACTTCTCCATGGACAAGCTCCCTAAAAACACAGCGCTAGGGTACATAAACGAAGAAAATGGAACATGGAGAACGAATATTTATTCCCTTCCCATCAAAGGCTGAGCAGATGGAGGGGAATTCTATGGGTATGGTATATGGATAAGTAAAAAAAATGACGGGATTTTTAAATGTCATATAATGGGCTATGACCAGGGTGTAAGTTTCAATTTTGCGGTATACCCGGCAAATCGAATGATATACGTCATTACTTCAAATGAAAGCCCATACGATATTACCTGCGCGATTGAGAAAGAATTATAAACAAATGGAACCTTTCCGATAGTGAAGGGTTCCATTTGTTTATAGTCAATGTGACTTCATTCATGGTAATCTGTTTTTATTTAAGAAAGGGATGAATTCGCATTCAAATGCTTGATCGTTTCCAGAACTTCTGGATTTTCAAGAGAAGAAACTTGACCGGTATCTATATTCAATAAAGGGGCTTTAATGACATGGCGCATTACTTTTCCATTTCTTGTCTCGGAAAGCTCTTTAAGTGGGCAGATTTCTTTAGATTTCAAGGCTTTTCTAAACAAAGAATTTGTATATTTAGATATCTTGAAGTAAAGTATATTTAATATACACCATTTTAACCGGTATTTTCCGATGGAGGTTCTTTTTACGTTATGAAGGCAAGATATGAACTCGCAAACATGAACTTAACACTAAGCAACGTGACTTTACGTAATGCAGCGGATAGTTATGTCCTTTTGAAAGCTGCAGATGATCAAAATAATAATGAAATCACGATCAAGCTTTCCCACGGTCAAGCTGAATTTCTAGAAGCGGAATTAAGGGAAGTAAATCGCCGTCGCAGGGAAAATAGTTCTGAATTATCCGGGTATGATAAGGACCGTTTGAATGACGACGATTCTTTTAATCTGTTTAGCATTGATTTTAACGAAAGTGAACCGAAGTAATTGATAGCATGTGTTCATTACCTCGCCTGAAAAAGGCTTCTCTGTAACTTTCCCTTTCCATTTTAAGATGTTGCCACAGAGAGTGTCCCGTTCCCGCCAATAATAAATCCAATGGCCATAAGGAATAAATTAAGCAAGGTGACCTGTTGTTACCTTTTTTCTGATTGCTTGAAAAAATTTTTCACTAAAAGGAATATGGATGACACTACAGCAAAAACCATGAAAAATACGATGAAGCCCCAAAGGCCAACAGCAGCATCTTGAAATTCCATATTCCCTCTGCTGGTAAGGGCCTGCTGAATTTCAATTGCAAATACTAAAACAACCATGACAGTAAAGGTATAAAGGAAAGAAAGTATCGTAATCCCAAAACGCATCCGGGAAATTAAATTAGATAAAAATAACACGAACAAAAAGATGATGATACCGATGATTCCCATTATCCAAAAATGCAAATCCTTGTCCGTTGCATTTGAATTTAATGTATCGCTCACAAAGAATAGGATGAAATCGTGAAGATTATTGACGATTTCCGCTAATATCTGGATGAATTCTTTCATTTTTCACACCTCCAATTCCTTAGATTATAGCAGGTTATAAATCTATATAGAAGTGGGCAGGTCCTCTGGGGGGCACGACTGCCCTTAGATGGCAGTAATATGAAATAATAAACACGTTAAGGGGTGATTATCCACTACTATGTCAGTGTTTATTCTTTCGCATTTATTGGGACACATAAAAAAATCATAAGTGAATGAATTGGAAAATCAAGACATGAAACGGCAGCTAAATAAAGGTATAGTTAATATATTGTGAATAGATTAACCATATAATATTCAATACATAGAAAAATTAAGAATAAGAGATTTTAAAGCAGGTGTTCCTGATTTCTTATATTCTAATGCCCCTAGATAAACGATTTGATTTAATCCTTAATATACTTAAATGTTTTCAAGGTTGGAGGGAAAAGAATGAGTGATTTACATAATCATGTGTTAACAATAATCGATTATATGAAAACCGGTCATAATACTTGCTTTGTAAAAGTATCCGGTTTTGATGCTGAATCCGAACAGAATTTTGAAGGTGAAGTTAAATTTGTCGGGGATTTGCCATTTGGAGATTTGATACATCCTCAAAGGTCACATCTATCTTCCACTTGCAGGGAATTTGTCCGGGAAGATTTGGTGTTAAGATACGGTAAAGGGCAGTTTGAATGAAGTGGTTGAAATTCTTATGGACGATCTAAGGAAATGACGATCTATTCACTTGTTTAAAATTGGTAAAATCCAGGGTATAAAGAATATGGTATGTATGATATTTATCATGCCAATCTTCACTGTTAACTGACAAAATAGCATATTTTTCCCTATTTAACTCTCGGACTTTAATCCTTATAATTAAATAAGAAAAATATGACAGATAATGTAGAAATATACTATTCTTGAGGTGAGTTTCATGGTATATGCAGATATTTTGAGTAATATACACTCTGCTATCTCCAGTAAAAAAGCTGATTTAAATGCGAAAATTGAACGTTTAGAAAAAGCGAAAAACGATATCATAAAAGAACAGAGTATGTGTCTTAACGAGATTAGGAAAATAAAAGACCCAGAGCTAGATGGTGGTTGGACCGGGAAGCGCTCGGATCATTTTCAGGAAGCCCGTCATGATGCCTATAATGTCATGTTTAGCATCATTCATGACGATTATGACGATTACCAATGGAAGATTGAAGCGATGATTACAAAGCTAAGTGCCGAGAATACCCTCCTGAATATAGCGGGGAATATAGCCCAAGAAGCCGATAACCTTTTAAGCAAAGGTGAAGAGGCATTTGAGCAACTGGAAAGTAAAATATCAGATTTAAAAAGGCGGTTGATTTAATGACGACAATCAAACTGAATCATCCTGCCGTAACGAAACAAGTTGATCAGGTGAAGAAGGCGCTTGATACAGTCAAGCTTGGAAATCTGCCGGCAGGCGAGCTTGGCAACAATAAATTGGAATTCACTTCGAAATGGATCGATCGGGAAACGAACCTGGAGAAGGTCTTCGAGCAATATATCAAAATCGTCCAGAAAAATGTGGAAGATACCCGTGCCAACATTGACTTATTAAAAGAACAGGATGAAGCCATCGCCCATACGTCTTCACATGGGTATCCTGTGAGATGAAAATATATGAAGCCGAGACTTTGACGGCCGCAACTAAGTCGCGTGCCAAGCAATATGAAGACCTAAAGAAGGAAGTCGCAGCCCTGAAAAAGGAATTTCAGGGCATTGTTGGCCTTAATAATGAGTTTCAAGGAGCCGGTGCTACCGCCATCAAAAGCTTCTATGAAGCGCAAATCGAGGTGGCGGACGCCTGGATGGAACTATTCACGACCCAAATCAGTTTTTTGGAAGGCATACCGGCCACCCTGGAAGAGGCGGACCTCTCCGGAAATACGGTGGTCGAGGTTCCCTTTTTAGATGGCGAAGTGTCAAACGGCATCTACCAAGCGAAGTCGCTTGTCGATGAACAAGCGAATGATCTTCAAAGGATCCTGAACAGCATTGACGATATCCTGCCTCTTGATATATTCGACCAAAAGGACTTTAATGAAAAAATCACGCTGGCCGGGCATAGGCTGGATGACACCGTGACAAAGGTCGAGAATGTCGACCGGCAATTGGTCGAGGAATATGATGTGTCCGTCGGGCAGGAAAACGTTGCCGTTGGCCTCTTCCGTGCCTTGCTTGATGCCACCAAACAGGACGGCAACGTATCGCCGATGACGTTCAACCAATCGGCATTTAAGAATAGTGACGTCTATCAAGTGAAGGATGAAGTCGCCGGTCAGATGAAAGACTATCAGACCTTCAAAAAGCAGCAAGCCGAAGCTAAGGAAATCGAACGTGAAATGGAAGAACTCGAAAATCGCCCATGGTACGAAAAAGCCTGGGATACGACAAAAACCTTTACAGGGGAATTCACGGGATATTATGATTCTATCAGGGCCTCAACCGGAGTCGATCCAGTAACGGGCCGCAAGCTGTCCGATGCCGAACGAATCGCCGCCGGCGCCATGGCTGCCGCTGGATTCATCCCCGTCGTCGGCTGGGCCGGACGGGCCATCAAAGGCGGAAGCGCCCTATACAAAACGGGCAAAGGACTCAACGCAGCGAACCACGCGCTCGATGCCTATAAAACGACAAAAGGCTTTAGCCTCCTCCAGAAAACCGAATACGGAATATACGGACTCCTCGCAGCCAACGGCCTTGGTGAAGCGGCCACAGGCAAAGACATGTTCGGCAACCAGCTAACCGAGGAACAGCGCCAGAACGGCCTGTTGATGGCACTCGGAATCGGCGGTGTGGCTGGAGCGGCGAAGGTCGCCGATAAAGTAGCAAGCGGTACAAAGTTCGTCCCTTACAGTAAGGAATTTGCACAAAAGCAGGTTCAGAAGGTTCAAGCTACAATAACAGACATCGCGAGATCAGGAAAAACCACGTTAAAAAATATAGGTAACGAACTAGGTAAAAAAGAAATACCTAAACGAATAAGTATGGAACAGGTTTCCCTCGCAGGAGGACCAAACTTTCCTCAAGTGATGATGGAAAAGCAGACAATTAAGGAAGCCTATCAGAAATTTACGGTGAAAGATAGCAAAGTAGAGGGTGTTTCAGGGGAGAGTATTTCTAAGGGTACGGATAACAGGGGTGCTGAAGTTCCACCTGCCTTTAGACAAACTGAATTTGCTAGTTCGTATGAAGCGAGGCTTAATCAGACACCTGCATTAGAGAATTCAAAGGTTGAATTTGAGGGAATAAGGGGTGAATCTAAGGGAATACTTAAGCCTCCACCAGACCGTCAATTAGAACAAATTTTAGATGAAGTTGGGATTGATGGCATCCAATATAAAAATGCTGTTCCTGATTTTTCACCGACAGCAAAAGCACAAGTTGAAATCAACTATATGCTTGGAGGAAAAGGAACTTATGGAGGGAAAGCCAGACGAGCTAATTTTGTTCAATCAGACCAAAAATTAGCTGATCAACTTAATAATTCACCTGAACTAGCAAGCCAATTTGGGATGGAGCCTGGTAAAATTAGTGCAAGAGATATAAAGAAATATCGAGAAAATAATAAATTAACATGGCATGAATTAAATGATGTTAAAACAATGCAACTTGTACCAACAAAAATAAATAGTGAATTCGGACATCTGGGTGGTGTAGGAGAAATAAATGCAGGAGCTTTTATACCTGGAGGGTTTGCTAATAAACAAAAAGAGGAGATCTTAAAATGACTATAAACGACCCAATTTTTGGTGAACTTGAGTATGAGTACGGTTGGGCTAAGGATACCACTATTCATTTTTTTGGTAAAGAAAAAGAGATATCTTTGATGATAGATGGTGAAGAAGATGGAAAGTTTGATGAAGAGCAGTATATGGCATATCAAGCATTAATGCAAAAATGGGAGGATTTACAGCTAAGTTTATTGCAATCAATTTTAGACTATTACAAACAAAAGCGACATGAACTAGGTTATGATATTGGATTAAATGAAAATTATCCATTAGTTGAAACAACTAATCAAATACTAGAAATGATAACTTTAGATGGAATTGTTGTTCCTTATGCGGATATTTTTGAGGGGCGAGATATTGGAATTACATTTAATTGTACATGGGATATAGAAAATGGATTAGGGCTTCGTCTATTAAATGAAAAAATAATTGAAGTAGGTTACCAGGACGTTGCAATTTAAAATCGGCTGTAAAAAGTAAAGACTCATGATGGTTGTACCATCAAAGAGTATTATGGCAATGATAGAATAGAAAAAGAAGTATGAACTTAAGTGATATGACATTTTACTGGGCGATGAATATAAACACATGAATTGTATATTAAACTAACGAACTCGTACAAATTCGTAAGTTTTAACGTAGTATTTGTCAATACAGATAAAAGTTGTCATACTGTTACTATGAAACTTACAAATTTAATGTTACTTAAAAACAAATGAACTTAAAGCGCTTGATTGTCAACTAAAGGCAACGAGTGCTTTTTAGCGTTAAAAATTAAAAGAGCACTATAATTTTTAATACCCCCAAGTGTTAAATTGTTATTATCTGTAACGAGGAAGCGGCCACAGGCAAAGACATGTTCGGCAACCAGCTAACCGAGGAACAGCGCCAGAACGGCCTGTTGATGGCACTCGGAATCGGTGGTGTGGCTGGAGCGGCGAAGGTCGCCGATAAAGTAGCAAGCGGTACAAAGTTCGTCCCTTACAGTAAGGAATTTGCACAAAAGCAGGTTCAGAAGGTTCAAGCTACAATAACAGACATCGCGAGATCAGGAAAAACCACGTT
>NZ_JAWRYN010000283.1:0-330 GCF_046534585.1 Peribacillus sp. SIMBA_075
GTCTGATGTGAAAGCCCACGGCTCAACCGTGGAGGGTCATTGGAAACTGGGGGACTTGAGTGCAGAAGAGGAAAGTGGAATTCCACGTGTAGCGGTGAAATGCGTAGAGATGTGGAGGAACACCAGTGGCGAAGGCGACTTTCTGGTCTGTAACTGACACTGAGACGCGAAAGCGTAGGGAGCAAACAGGATTAGATACCCTGGTAGTCCACGCCGTAAACGATGAGTGCTAAGTGTTAGGGGGTTTCCGCCCCTTAGTGCTGCAGCTAACGCATTAAGCACTCCGCCTGGGGAGTACGGCCGCAAGGCTGAAACTCAAAGGAATTGACG
>NZ_JAWRYN010000284.1:0-329 GCF_046534585.1 Peribacillus sp. SIMBA_075
CCGTCACTTGTTGACAACGGTCTTCCGCCTGAGGAAATTGCTAAAATTGCTGTAGAAGGAAAAGGCAACATGCCTAAGGGTATCTTTAAAGGCAGCGATGAAGAACTTGAAAAGCTCTCTAAATATTTATCTGAGGTCAAATCAAAATAATTCAGTTGTTTAAATGCAAGTACAAGGATATACTCAAAAGAGAAAAAAGCTGGCGCTGTCAGCTTTTTTCTGATTTTAACAGATCGTGAGTGAAGAGACATATGAGATGGATTCAATATCTGCTAGCCACGCGCTACATGCTTGTACTGGTGCTTATTGTCAATTTCCTTGGCACTGTG
>NZ_JAWRYN010000285.1:0-329 GCF_046534585.1 Peribacillus sp. SIMBA_075
TCAAAAAAATCCATCTATATGCTATCTCCAAAACTGCCACCAAGATTTTTTTTGCCCTTCCTTTTCCTCTTGTTTCGTTGATGCAATTAATTTTTTCGTTTCTTGTGTTTCTCTTATGGCCTCTAACAGCTTTTTATCTCTTTCAAGAAGACTACTTTGTATGTATTCTTGCTGTTTTTTCAACTGATCAATTAATTCTTTATTGAATTCCTCTTGTTGTTTTTTAAACTCCTCAAACTCATCCAAAAGCTTATTATAACTGTCGTTATGACGTTCATCATCCGTTATATCATTTATATCACTATCCGTTACGTCTTTCTTCTTAACCC
>NZ_JAWRYN010000286.1:0-329 GCF_046534585.1 Peribacillus sp. SIMBA_075
ATCACCAACCAAACAGGCAGCGCGCTTGCCAATGTCAAAGAGAACGTAAAAAAGGATCCCTTATAGAATCCTTTTTTACAGGCTATCAAGAAAGGTAAGAAGTCGTATTTTCCGAAGCTTATCGCTCGCTTTCCGTGGGCTCGCGCCCAAGCCTCCTCAGTCGCTTTGCGCCTTGCGGGGTCTCGGTCGTCTCGCTGATCCACCGGAGTCGAGCGAACGCTTCTCCAAATACTAGACAGATCATTGGTTATTTAAATGTATAATCGCGTCTGCTTTTTTGATATTTAATGAAATTTAAACTTCTTCAACACTCTAAAAAAAGCTGTTCT
>NZ_JAWRYN010000045.1:0-37741 GCF_046534585.1 Peribacillus sp. SIMBA_075
ATTAAGCTAACCACTACTACTGCCTTCATGATTCGGGACTTCCACCCTATAGATTGCACCCATGCCGGGCGCACGAATAAAAGGAGCTGACCCGCATCTTCGGGTCAGCTCCTTTGTTTCAAATTACAAAACTATGTATAGTGTTGGATCATCCGATCACTTCCACCGTTTCCCTTGGTTTCCTTACAAGGCACATGATTCCCGGCACGATGAAGAAGATAAGCGGCCATACATGAAAGACCGTCAGAATGCCCGTAATGACCATTAAGATTCCGGCTCCCTTCGCTTTGCCGCCTTTTAATAGAAAGATTGCGATCAAGCCGCCTGCCAATGCAATACACAGCGAAATGACCCCCGCCCATAATAAGCCCATGAACAACTTGATTGACATATCCACCTCAGATGTAGAAAACTCGGAATCTGTCATTAATGAGTAGTCCATCATTTCCGTAACATCGATACTGTTGAGATAAACTGCCGCTATAATCGTCACGATTAAAGAAATCGCAGCGATACTCACGCCTATGATACTTAATACGAATTCCCATGTGCGTTTCATTTGCTTCGCCTCCCTAGAAAAGTCACTTATATATGATACCCAATTTGGGAAGAAATAAAAGACTTTTATTCCTTCCTCCACGAAATCTCGTGAGCGCCCATTGGGTATCACCCTTTTCCTGATGCATAGTAAAAGTGCCAGTGCTTAGCTCTTTTGAAAAAAGAACAGGCAGTATGGCAAAATTAAATATTAATATGATGATTGCAGCTAACCAACGCCCTATTTACGAATAATACCCAAAGGAAAAGCATATCATTAACACCAGTTTTTTGGGTAAAAAAAGGAAAAAGACTCTGCTTTTTTTTCAGAGTCTATTAAACATTCCTATTCACGATCAACGCCACCAATTCTTCGACAGACGGCTCTTTGGGCATCATATCTTGTGCAAATCCATAGTCTTCAAGTCTTTTGCCGGTGCTTTTCCCGATTACCCCGATGGAGGCTTGATTTAGCAGCGCTTCCATATCCACGTCTGCCTTGTTCCCGTATTCCATCAGAATATCCACTGAATGCTGATTCGAAAAAAGTACCGTATCGACTTCTTTCCCGTCCAGCATTCCCGGAAGGATTTCAAGGAATCTTTCATCAACAAATTTATCGATGGATTGAAAATAAGCTTCTGCCCCATATTCCGAATTTTGTTCCTGTTCCCTATCCCCAATAACCAACAGTGTCCCAGTTTCCACCATCTCGGATTTGAGCTTGGCCATCAGTCCGCGTTGTTGTAAAACCTTCTTCGATTTCCTCGATAATACATAAAGTTCCGAAGAAATCCGGCGGTAATCAATGGCATATTCAGCTAGTAAATCTAAGAACCCATGGACACTTTCGGGTGAAGTGAAGAGAATTCGATCATACAAAAGAAATGAGAGCAGCTGACTTTCTTCAATTTTCACTTTTGCCGCATTCCATTTAGGAAACTCAATGATATCACCGCCAAGTTCATGCAGGGCTTCTGCCAATGAACTCTTTGCCGTCCCGGTCCGGGCCACTAAAAATCGTTGTCCATAAAGAGGCTTGTTTTCGAACCATTGCAGTTTGCCCCTTAGTGAAATGATATCTCCTATCAAGGTGACCGCCGGATTGCCAAGCGACCTTTCACATACCCTTTCGACGATATCGTCCAAGGTCCCCTCTACCGTTTCCTGTCTTCCATAAGTGCCCCATTGAATGACGAGTGCCGGCGTATTCCCTGGCTTTCCATGATTGATCAAATTTTCGCGGATATAAGGAAGGTTGGCCACACCCATATAAAAGGCAACCGTATCCATACTATTCACAAGCCCATTCCAATCTATATCCTTCTTCGTTTGGTCATGGGCCGTAACCATCGCAAAGGAACGTCCATAATCCCGATGCGTGACGGGAACTCCTGCGTACATGGATGCGGCAATGCCAGACGTAACCCCCGGAATGACTTCGAATGGGATCCCCTGTTCTTTCAACGATCCCGCTTCCTCCCCGACTCTTCCAAAGACGGCAGGATCACCGCCCTTCAAACGGACGACCCGATGCCCTGCCATTGCTTTGGACACAAGCAGCTCATTTATCTCCCCTTGGCTGATACCATTCGTATAAGGTGTCTTACCACAATATATCAACTCACAATCAAGAGTGGCAGCCTCCAATAGTTTGGGATTTAGCAATCTGTCATATAAAATGACATCCGCTTTTTCGATCGCCTTTTGTCCTTTTACGGTAATCAGGCCCACATCACCCGGACCTGCCCCCACAAAATAGACTTTGCCCTTGTTCATGCCGCACTCACCCTTATCTGCTTGCAATGCCCTGATAATATTTCACCAGCTCCACCATTGCACTGCCCATCCGTTGATCTTCTGGATATATGACCCGCTTGATTCCTTCATCTATTACCACTTGTGCCGTTACTTTTCCGACAGCAAGAGCAATCACATCGGATTTAAACCAGTCGATTATTTTATCTTCCACACCTTGTTCACGGGCAAATTTCATCAAATTACGAGGCTGAGGTGCGCTCGTGAACACGACAGAATCTACCTTCCCTCCAAGAATTTCTTCGATCAGCTGACGCATCGTTTCTTTTTCGGGCGGTATATGTTCGTATGGAAGGATTTCTTTATGTTCCACTTTTTGCTCATCCAGCCAATTCATCAAAAGAGGCGCTGGATCGCCGTGAAGCTGCAAAGCGACCATTACATCTCCGGACAGATGGCCTTCCAGATTTCGAACGAGCCCTGCCGTACTGCCATCATCATCACGGATTAATGGCTGCAAGCCGAGTTTTTTCAGCATATTCACTGTTTTATAGCCCCTAGCCGCAATTTTCATGGACTGCAAAGCTTCTATGAAACGATCTCCCGCTTCCATCTTCAATGCCGTTTTATATAATAGTTCCGTCCCCACTCCCGTCGTCAGGATGATCCAATCGAACTCTCCTGCCATCAAACGGGTGACATCCTCTTCCAAATGGGAATCATCAAGGAATACCGTCCCCTGTGCTGGACGAACGAGCGGGACTCCCCCAAGATTATCAACGATTTTACTAAGTTCTTCCGTCTTCCTCGCTCCCAATAAAGCAATGGTCCTGCCATTAAGCTTACTCATCCATGCCCCTCCTATATGTACATTCATTTTTGAAACCTCTAATCCATCTCAACTATTATACAAATTTTCAGTCTTTGAAACTATAAAAAACAAAAGTATCTGCGCCTTTTTCTTTCTTTTATCCTTTATTAAATTATAGTTTAGCAGCACTTTGCAGAAAGCAGCATTACCCTTGAACTTTCATTTCCTGAAGTATAAATGCATTAAATTGAATTCATTTTCACCATCACACGTAATGGTATGTATGGCATCCGACTTAATGAATGCTTCACCATCAAGCTCCCCCACTTCGTTCACCATTGAAATTACAAATATATCATCTTCCAGGTTTTTAATAAAACCCTGCACATCACCATATCCCGCATTAAAAAGTTCAACTGAAACCATGAAGTTATTTTCATGTGCAAAATCCAGAAAACTCAAAAGTAAATCTTCATTTCCATCAACGAATTCAATATGATTTTGTTTTTTTGCCATATATAATCTCTTGATTTTCTTAATGTATTTCGTATTGACATTGATTTGGTGAATGCTTTCAAGATAAAGTAAACTGTATCCATCATACAGCCCGGTTGAAGTAATATTAGCTGCCACTACAAACGTATCTGACACTTTTAGTATCTTAGCCACACGAAATTTCCTTAAATCATTTGTATCCGAGTATAATTCGACAAACTCTTCTCTTTCAGAAATTTTAAGCAATTGTTTTTTCATCTTTCAATTCCCTTTCTCCGAAATTATTTATAAGCCCAAATTCTTCATTAAATTTGGCTGTTTTCACATACTTTGTTGCTATTTACCAGGTAGTGAGTTGTGGTTGATTTCCCCTCCAGATGCTCGCTTTCCTTGGTGCGGGCGGTGAGCCTCCTCGGCGTAAACGCCTGTGGGGTCTCACCTGTCCCGCTGCTCCCGCAGGAGTCTCGCACTTCCGCTCCAATCAACCTTAAAAGTTTCGTTTTAAAAACAACGAAAAGAGCCTTAAATTTAAATTCTCTCCTTTTAACTTTCATTCCAAGTAAAAAAAAGACTGCCACCAGGACAGCCAGTTTCCATTTATCAATTCTTGTGCACGACCCTTTGGGCAATTTGCTCATGTTCTTTTTTCACAAAAACATCATATTGAGTAGTTTTATGGCGATTTTGAAAATCCTGGGAACCTAAATTCATAGGCGTTTTCGTTTTGAATTGTATACCCTCGTTTTCCAATTTCGCTAACACCTTAAAATAATTATCATTTCCAAATGCCGTATAGATACAAGTCCAGTATTTATAGAAAATTATTTTGTCAGTTAATACACATGCAAGCACGACGACTAGTATCCCAATTATGATATACACCTTTTTAGCTCCTTTTTATTTCGGAAAATCCCTTCTTTACACTATATTCTTTGCTTCATGTATCATCTCCTTTTTAAACTGCCTTCACTTTGCTCAGATCCGATCCGACAACTACTGCAAACGGTGCTACTATCATGTAAAAAAACCTAATTAATACTTTTGTTTGTTGCAATGTTATAGTGCTATGTAGTACAATAACATTGTGAAATAATTCACAAAGTAATTGTTTATTACAGCTCTGCAAACATAAAAACATGCAGACTGAAAATTTTTTTACAGCCTATTGTGAAATATTTCACATATTAAAGGGATGGAGATATCCTTTTAAGGAAGTTTTTTACTTTCGAAAAAATTGGAGGTATTCATTATGAATTCTACACTGGGAAATAAAGTCGTTTTAGTTGGTACTGGTGCAGTTGGATCTAGTTATGCCTATGCTTTGATGAATCAAGGAATATGTGATGAGTTGGTTCTTGTCGATTTGAATCAAGAAAAAGCGAAAGGCGATGTTATGGACCTAGATCATGGTCTTGTGTATGCGCCTAGTGCCACGAATATAAAATCCGGATCATACGAGGACTGTAGGGATGCTGCAATCGTAGTCATATGTGCTGGAGCCGCTCAAAAACCTGGAGAAACCAGGCTAGATCTTGTAAGGAAAAACATGAACATTTTTGAATCGATCGTAGGCAGCATCATGAAAGCTGGATTTAATGGCATTTTCTTGATCGCAACGAATCCAGTAGACATTTTGGCATATGCGACATGGAAATTTTCCGGTTTACCGAAAGAAAAAGTGATTGGTTCAGGGACTATATTGGATTCTGCAAGATTCCGCTCTTTATTAGGGCAAGAATTTAATACCGCACCTACAAGTATCCATGCCTATATCATTGGTGAACATGGTGATTCACAACTTCCGGTTTGGAGCTCTGCCAATTTTTCCGGATTGCAGATAGCTCCAAAATTAAATGAAGCAAGAAAAAAAGAGATTGCCGTTCAAGTCCGTGATGCTGCATACCAGATCATTGAGTCGAAGGGTGCTACGTATTATGGAATCTCCATGGGATTGGCGAGAATCACAAAAGCGATCTTAAAGAACGAAAATGTCGTCTTACCAGTTGGCTCATTGTTGGAAGGCGAATATGGCCATAGTAATGTTTATATTGGTACCCCTACAGTCATTAATCGCACAGGCGCAAAAAACATTGTCGAGCTTACCCTAAACGAGAGCGAAAAAGAACAGTTTGCCCGCTCTGTTCATACGCTTCAAGATATTCAAGCCCAATTTTGGGAGTAGTTCATACACTAACCAGAATTTCTTATGCAGGGAGCTGTCATTATGTTAGTACAAACATACAACCCATTTAATAATCTTGCCATTTCAGCATTAGTTGCAGCTATACCGATCCTTTTATTTCTATTATGCTTGACGATTTTTAAGATGAAAGGAATCCACGCAGCCCTTCTAAACTTATTTGTTACCTTTCTTATCGTCCTTTTCCTCTTTAATCTACCTTTGGGAGAAGCAATCGGAAGTGTGGTTCAAGGTACGTTCCAAGGGATATGGCCGATTGGCTATATCATCGTGATGGCGGTCTGGTTATATAAAATCTCTGTTAAATCCGGAAAGTTCGAGGTGTTACGCGGTAGCATAGCAGGGATTTCACAAGACCAACGCCTTCAGCTCTTACTTATTGGTTTTTGCTTTAACGCCTTTCTTGAAGGAGCAGCAGGTTTTGGTGTACCGATCGCAATCTGCGCCGTCCTATTGGTTTCATTGGGATTCAAGCCTTTACAGGCAGCGATGCTCTGTCTAATAGCAAATGGTGCTTCGGGAGCATTCGGGGCAATCGGTATACCGGTTGGTATCATTGGGACATTCGGCTTGGAAAATGTAACATCGATGAATGTGTCCATGATGACAGCCTTAACACTGCCGCTCATTAACTTTACTATTCCGTTTTTATTAATATGGCTGATGGATGGCTTTAAGGGGATCAGAGAAGTATTGCCGGCCATATTAGTGACATCGACTACTTATACAGTGTCCCAGGCGATCATGACCGTTTTTGTAGGCCCAGAGTTAGCTGACATTATTCCATCTCTCTTAACCATGGGGGTGCTGGCGTTATTTCTTAATAAGTGGCAGCCTAAACATTTATTTTTACTCAACGGCAAGGAATTTGAATTCGAAAAACATTCAATGGGTGATATCGTAAAGGCATGGTCTCCATTTTATCTATTGACGCTATTTGTTTTGATTTGGAGCTTTCCTGCCTTTAAAGGACTGTTCTCTCAAGGAGGTATCCTTGAATCGGCTGTCCTGAAATTCATATTTCCGGGATCTTCGATTACGATCGGCATTGATTTAATCGGTGCAACGGGAACAGCGATCTTATTGGCTGCGCTGACGACCATCGCTACGACGAAAGCCATTAATGTCAGTGAAGGTCTTTCCCTCCTGAAAAAAACGGTTTTAGAGTTTCGGATTCCAATCATCATGATATGTGCGATCATCAGCATAGCCAAATTGATGTCATATGGTGGATTAACAAATGTTTTGGGGGAAGCGGTTGCGACAACAGGACAAATCTTCCCGCTATTATCACCGCTATTAGGGTGGATCGGCGTGTTCATGACTGGATCTGTAGTGAATAACAATACGTTATTTGCTCCAATACAGGCTACGGCAGGCAACATCATAGGGACAAACTCATCATTATTGGTTTCCGCAAACACTGCCGGGGGCGTCATGGCAAAGCCCGTTTCTCCACAATCGATTGTAATCGCGACGGCTGCAGTTGGCGAAACCGGAAAAGAATCCGCTTTAACGAAAATGACATTGAAATACAGCTTTGGGTTATTAGCCTTCGTGTGCATTTGGACATTTATTTTATCGCTATTCTTTATGTGAATCCAAGTAAAACTCACGGCTTCGAAAAAGACTGCATCCAAGATGATCAGTTCATCTTGAATGCAGCCTTTTTTACATTTGGCTGTTTTCACATACTTTGTTGCTATTTACCGGGTAGTGAGTTGTGGTTGATTTCCCCTCCAGATGCTCGCTTTCCTTGGTGCGGGCGGTGAGCCTCCTCTGCGTAAACGCCTGTGGGGTCTCACCTGTCCCGCTGCTCCCGCATGAGTCTCGCACTTCCGCTCCAATCGACCTTAAATAGTTTCGTTTTAAAAACAACAATCTTTACGAAAAGAGCCTTACATTTAAAGCAAAAGCCCTTGTCCTTCCTAGCCGGTTTATTTTTCCGGCACGTTACAAGAACCGTCCGTACAAGCATCGCCTGTTGCTGGATCATTCACCATTTGCAGCGGATTTTCCTCAGCCCATATTTTTTTCAGCGTATCCAGGAACGCTTCCGTTGGCTGTGCGCCGGAGATGCCATACTTGCGGTTAATGACAAAGAATGGAACGCCTGTAATTCCAAGCTGGCTTCCTTCCTGCTCATCGCCCCTTACTTCCGCCGTGAATGCCGTTCCTGCCAGCATGGCTTCTGCCTCAGACTTATCAAGGCCAGCCTCTTCAGCTAAATTAACCAATATAGCATGATCGCCAATATGCTTGCCTTCAGTAAAGTATGCTTTGAACAGGAGATCGTTCATTTCATTCTCTTTACCTTTTGATTCAGCAAAATGCATCAAGCGGTGAGCATCGAAAGAATTCGTTAAAACCACTTTGTCCAAATGATATTCGAGACCCAATTCTTTTGCCTGCTGTGTCAGGTTTTGATTGTTCGCTTCCACATCCGCGTGAGACATGCCGTATTTCTTGGCCAGCATTTCATTTTGAGACATATTGATATCCCGCTCAGCCTCTGGGTTCAACTCAAAACTGCGAAATGAAACCTCTACCTGAGCTTTATTTTCAAATTGTTTCAAAGCCTCTTCGAATCGACGCTTCCCTATATAACAAAACGGACATTGATAATCCGACCAAATTTCCACCTTCATGTAAATACCCCCTCATTTTAAATGCAATCGCATTAAGCACATTATATAATCTTGGGTATCCTCTTGCAAGGATATTACCCTAGACACTCATTTTCAAAATTGGCCAAATCGACTTTTTTCATGAATTCTTCTAATGTATAGCCCTTTAATAAGCGCAATGTTTCCTTTTCGGCCTCATTCATGATTTCCTCCAAAGCCGTATCCAGCTGCTTCCCTACTTCACCGCATTCGCTCGTTTCCATACAAACTAGACATTCCGGCCGTACCGCTTGATACACATCGGCCAAAGTAAGCTGAGAGGCAGCCACCTTCAAGCTATATCCGCCTTCCCGTCCTTCCTTTGTTTCGACGATCCCCGCCGCTGCAAGCTGAGCCATCACCCTTCGTAAAAAAGTGGCATGTGATTTAACCTTTAAGGCGATTACGGAACTTGTAAGGAGCTTTTCGCTTTGTGCGAGCCAAACCAGAGAGTGAATGGCAATAGCAAACCGCGGCGGTCCAATTTGATTATTTCGATTACCTGATGACATGCTTATCCCCCTTACACCCCTATCCATAGTAAGCCCATTATACTATGTTACGTTCTCCCGAACAAATGGACCCTTGGACTTAATCGATTCACAAACATATAGGCTAAATGGTAAATCTGTATCACAGGAGATCTTCCCTGAAGGAAAAATCCCCCTATTTACTCGTCATACTTGGCGCAATACTGTCATCTTTAGTTTTAGCGCCCTGCTGTTGGCACCCGCTTTATTCATAATGGATATCAGCTGGATCGGCACAACGGGCGGGATGCCGTCAGCCTATGAAATATCGGATAAGATCACCTTAGATATTGTCTTAAATTCGCTACATAAATTAAAACCAATCATTCGCATTTTATGAAAGACGGATTTATTCGGAATCTAAAAAAGATGCCGCCTGCAAAATAAAGACAGCATCTCCTTCAACTTTTTTTTAATGTCCTTTACAAAGGGGGCAATTCAGACATACCTAGCCTTTTTATAAAGGATGTTTAATTAATTCCTTATCAAGAAATTTGGTTTGTAGGACTATACATATAGTTTCTTAGTAAAATAAATACCAACCCTAATATTAACGATAATAATCCCACTAATACGACGTATTGTGTACCTAATTCTGAAATAAATAATCCACCTGCAGCTGTACCAATTGTTGTTCCTAAGTTAACGGATGATAAAAATAATCCATTAGCGAAATCAGGAGCTTCTGGAGCTGCAGACGTAATCCAATATTGATTAATATTAGTTCCTATACCAGCCAATATTCCCCAAATTAAAGTAATGATAGCCATAGGAAAAGTAAACTGTCCTAAAAAGAATAATATGATATAAACGGCTCCCAATGCAAAAGGAAAAGATACTACAGATTTGATGGCATCTTTAGTAAGTAACTTCCCTGCCACAATGTTTCCAATAATATTTGCCCCTCCGAATATGACTAACATTAAACTAATCGATTTCCCGGAGGTATTCGTAACGGTTTTAAGATACTCAGCAAGATAACTATACACCCCAAATACGGCTGAATTTAGTAAAATGACAGCAACAATGGAAAGCCAAGTAATTGGTTTTTTTAATACCGATAATTGAGCTCCGTAAGAAAGTCTTTCTTTAACAGGCATAGAAGGGAAAAATGCTAATGTAGCCACAAATACTATAACGTTAACTATGGCAAAAAATGCCATTGATATTTGAAATGAAACTGTGCTGGCAAGAAAACTTGCGATAGGTACACCAAGTACCATTCCCGCAGATACTCCAATAAAAACTTTTGAAACAGCTTTTGGAGCTTCTTCTTTACGAACTGAGTTAGTAGCCAATGTAAAAGCTGCTGAAAAATAGATTGGATGAAAAATGGCTGGTATCACACGCGCAATTATTGCAATGGCAAAGTTAGATGTAAATATAGAGACAATGTTACCTAGAATGAAAATTCCAAGTACAAGTAACATTGCCTTCTTGCGATTTATCCCCGAAAATAATAACGGCATAGTTGGACCAGACATTGAAACAGTAAGTGCGAAGAGACTCACCAGCCACCCGGCCTTAGATACACTGATATGAAAGTGATCAGCAATGTAGGGTAATATCCCTATAACCCCCATTTCAGTATTTATGATGCCGAAAGCGCCTATCATCAATATATATATAAGTAAATTATTTCGTTTAAGCAAAAAGCAACTCCTATCTTCAATTATTTACAATTAGGCAGAAACGTTTCTCCACCTTCTTATCCAGGTTCAGGCATTGTATCAAAACAAACTACTGAGATCTTAATTCACCATATCCCCTCTTCCGATCATCCTCTTTTTAATCAAGTTTTTCGATTGTAACTTTAAAATCGTCATGTATGCTTTTAAGTTTTTCTACTCCAGATTCGATCTTACCTAATTTGATCAATCCATTTGAAAGCCCATGATCCCCATAAAATAAAGTAATATTTCCCCAAGGGGAAAAATAAGCAAAGTCTCCAACTGAAGGGTCACTGCCAGATGGTGCGTCTTTAGTAGTTAATCTTTGGTCTAGGACACTAATTTTTTCGATATTCGCATAATCTTTAAAAGTAACTGTTAATGGCAGTTGGTCAAAAAAATCTCTACTTGTTGGATTATCGTACAATTTCACAATTACTTTTTCGTTATTACATGTCAATTTCACTCTAACGTCTTGCATATTATTAAGACCCTCATTATCTTCACTATTCTGATTGTCCGTTTTATCAGTTTTAACTACATTATTAGTACTTGAATTAGTATTTACATTATCATTGCCCTTGATGTTTTTTTCATTATTACTACTGCCACAAGCTGTTAGAAACGTTGAAGTAGCCAATATAGATAAAAGAGTCCATTTATACCCTTTTCCCATCAATATGCCCTCCTGATTTTTATTCATAATTGCTTGGAAACTAACATAAATGAACAGGGATTATCCTAAAGACTGTTATTAGTAAAAAATTGCCCCCAACAAGCTAAGAGGCAGTTTTTTAATCATTTCGTTAATGGTAACTTCCATTAGATAACTTGTTTCGTTGGGCGAATCAAGATTTCGCTTACCGCAACCGTTTCAGGTGTGCTAATCGCATAAGCCACTGCATCTGCGATATCGCTTGATTTCAAAGAAAAACCTTCTCCTGAATCCATAAGATTCTTTACCCATTCTTGATCTTCAGGAGTATTAATTGTTGTATAAAGTTCAGTACTTACAGCACCTGGTGAAACAATAGTTGACCGAATATTATTTTCTCTTTCTTCCTGGCGCAGTCCCTCCATAATCGCTCTAACTGCAAACTTTGTACCGCAGTATACGGCAGATCCCGGGTAAACAACATGACCAGCTACGGAATCAGTTGAAATAATATGACCGGACTGTTGCTTTTTCATAATGGGTAATACAGCAGCCATTCCATTTAAAACACCCATAATGTTAATGTCTAACATTTGACGCCATTCATCAAAGCGTGTTTCCGAAAGTGGCGCAGTTGGCATGACTCCAGCATTGTTGTAGAGCACATCTACACGGCCATATTTTTTGACCGCCAAATCTATAACTGCTTGAACTTCCTCTTTTTTTGATACATCTGCAACAGCATAAGAAATTTCAGCATTTGGTAATGATTCAACAAGAGCTTTCAAGCGATCTTCACGACGAGCCGCAATCACTAATTTCGCTCCTTCTTGTGCAAGTTTCTTGGTCGTTGCTTCACCAATCCCACTGGATGCCCCCATAATAATAACAACTTTATCTTGAATATTAGACATAATTAATAACTCCCTTTCTTATGTGTATTGAAAAACTATAATAGTGGATATTTACTTCGCTTAACAAAGAAAATCACCATTTGTTGATTAATCAACATCCGTTTATCATTATAAATAGAAACAGGATTCACTCACAATGGTTAAATGAACGCGATTTGTTGATTATTGAACAAACCATATAAAAATGATGATTATCTTTAGGGAAGTATTGTCTTGTAAATTCATCTTCTCTTCGTCATATCCGCCAAGTATAATAAACGACATATGGTAATCCTTAACAAAACCCTTCAAATTTACATGGCGAATGGAATTCTATTCAGACAAAAAAGTGTGAATCCCGACAAGAGATGCGGGATTCACTCAATGTACCATTGACACGCAAAGCTCTCTACGTCTTTCCACACAAGCCTTATTTTTTCTTCAGATTTTCTTTGAAGAACGATTCAAGCTTGTCAAAGGGGATTAAATTCACCCGGTCGTACAGATCCACATGACCTGCGCCCGGAACAATGTAGAGTTCCTTCGGTTCGCCCGCTAGCTTGTAGGCGTCTTCGCTGAACTCTCTGGAATGAGCGTTTTCACCCGCGATGAAAAGCATGGGACGAGGAGAAATCGTCTCTATATCTTCGAACGGGTAGAAATTCATGAACTTGACGTTACTGGTAAGCGTCGGGTGTGTCGTGAGTTCAGGTGACGAACCTTTTGGAGTGAATTCGCCCCTTGGAGTGCGGTAGAAGTCATAAAACTCACGCTCAATGGCGGTCGAGTTTTCATTTAGCTCATGCACTGTTCCGCCGGTGTATTTGATTTCACCGCCCGTGAACTCCACATAGCGTTGCTCGGCTGCCTCTGCAATGATCTTCTTTCTTTGCTCAAGTGTCAGGGAATGTTTAAGCCCATTACGATTAGCATTACCCATGTCGTACATACTGACTGTCGCAATGGCTTTCATGCGCGGGTCGATCTTGGCTGCGCTGATGGCAAAGCTCCCGCTGCCACAAATCCCAAGAACACCAATCCGATCCCTGTCAACAAACGGCCGGGTGCCCAGGAAATCCACCGCAGCACTGAAATCCTCGGCATAGATATCCGGCGAAACAGCATTGCGAGGCTGACCCTCACTCTTTCCCCAGAAAGACAAATCCAAGGACAAAGTAACGAATCCCCGTTCAGCCATTTTTTGTGCATACAGATTCGCACTTTGTTCTTTTACTGCGCCCATAGGATGCCCGACAATGATCGCCGGATTTTTGGTGTTCTTCTTCAAACCTTTGGGAATAAAAAGATTCCCTGCAACTTTCATGTTGTATTGATTTTTAAACGAAACCTGCTTCATGTTTACCTTGTCGCTCTTGTAAAAGTTGTCTGCTCCATTGGACATGTCTGGCTTGTATGCAACGTCGGTCTTGGATGCAGCGTCAACGCCGGTCTTGAATGCAAAGGTGGCCGCGGATAAAAGCAGGCCCAGTGCTATCACTGTGAGTACACGCGTGATAATAGATTTTTTTTTCATTTTAAAATAACACCCTTTCTTTTTTTGTTTTTGTAAATCATTCTTTTGTAACTATAATGATGACATTGACTTCGTTCAGAAAAGAAAACATCATTGATTGATTAATCAACATCTGTTTATAATTATAAATAGAAACACGATGCTCTCAATGGTTAAATGAACGCAATTCGTTGATTACTCAACAAATCAATAAAAATTGTTGATTATTTTTAGGAAAGTCTGGTGACCAAACAATGGCGAAAATAGATAGAAGAATAACCAAAAGCCAAGAAGCCATTAAAAAGGCTCTAATCGAACTGATGTCTGAAAAAAGTTTTGATGACATTACCATTCAGGATATTGCAGACAGAGCAAATGTTAATCGAGGAACCATCTATCTCCATTACTTAGATAAATTTGATCTATTAGATAAAGTCATGGAAGAACATATAAACAACATGAGTAATTTTTGTGAGTCGGCAACTGAAATGGATTATATAGAATCGACTGTACACTGTATGGAATACTTTAAGAGTAATTATTTATTCTTTTCGACGATGTTAGCGAGTGAAGGAGCTCCAAATTTTCGCAGTCAGTTCCTTAAGTTTAATATCGAGGAGTTTAAGAAAGATGTGGACATAACAAAAGGAAAAAATCACAGTCAAAATGAAGATGTAATTGTTCATTTTATTGCAAATGCTTACGTAGGGGTAGTGGAATGGTGGTTAAAGAATGGAATGCCTTATCCACCTCGTGTCATGGCAGAAAAAGTGGGGGATTTGTTAGAGAGGATAGTATAATTACTATTATGAAAAACCTTCTTAAATAAGTGTAGAAGAAAAAGTGACTTTTACTAGGATAGTGGTCTCTTCTTACTTATTAAAATAAACATTGTGAATCATTGCACTTAAACTACCGGTGTTTTAGTTGAGTAGTTGATTAAAGATTACTAAAAAAAGAATTCATTTTTTACGCTTTTTTCAAAATGAATTCTTTTTATTTACGCTAAAAAGCTCAAATAATGTATCCTTTTTAAACATTTCCCGAGGTCGGCCCCCATATTTCGAGAGCATATTTCTAAGGATTCAAGAAAACTTAATAGAAATTTCCCCCTTCAACCACATAGATGAAATCACTAACTATTTTGTAGATAGGGATATATGGAATATAAGGACCTTTGGGACAATCTCGAAATTTATCAAATTTGCGGGACCAATTAAAGGTAGCGTATGCAGAAGTCTACAAGAAGATATAAGCTGAGGCACCTTCCCTTTCTTGTTCAATTAAAGGGCCAGTTAACGGAATAACACAAACAGAAGCCTTGCCCTTATTTTGTAGAGATTCCTGAAAGATTCCAGCACCTCAAGGTGGGAAACCAATGAACAAAACAGACCGTTTGTTAGCCATCGTGCTGGAGTTACAACGTAAAGAAGTTGTACGTGCCGAAGATTTGGCAACTAGATTTGAAACGAGTGTTCGGACCATCTACCGTGACATTCAGGCGCTAAGTGAAGCAGGCGTTCCGATCATAGGTGCTCCTGGGACAGGATATTCTCTGATGGAAGGCTATTTCCTGCCGCCGATCAGTTTCACGGTACAAGAAGCCGTAAGCTTGTTGATGGGAACGGACTTTATTGAACAACGATTTGATGATGATTATCGTGTCAGAGCACAAGCTGCCCGCGGCAAAATCGAGGTCATTCTACCGGAGAGCGTTCGCAATGAAACATCACGTGTACGCAAGGCTATACGTTTGCTCATTTCCGATAAACAGGTCACGCCATCAAAAGAAAAAGAATATCTAGAAAAGATTCGTCGAGCGATATTAGACGATCGAAAGATCAGCTTTCATTATGTAAAAAAACTTGCAGATTTCGATGGGAATCGCCATAGTGTTCGTACCGTTTCCCCCTATGGATTAGTTCTCGTTCAAGGATCATGGATGCTCGTGGCCCGTTGTGAACTGCGCCAAGACATTCGCCATTTCCGATTGTCTCGAATGACGGAATTTATTGCTCTGGAAGAACGATTTGAACGACCAGCGCATTTTAACTTAAGGGAGTATACCCCTCCGGACGATCGGCATTTGCGAGTTCGCCTCCGATTTAACCAAGACATCGCAGATAAGGTGAAGGAATCAAACAATCATTACATAGAGGATATGGAAGAGCATCAAGATGGATTGCATGTGGTCTTACGCGTTCGTCAACTGGACGAATTGCTGCGATGGGTGCTTGGCTGGGGAGCCGATGTGATTGTATTAGAGCCTGAATCATTTCGAAATCGGATTCGTGAGGAAGCCCAAAAAATGTTAAAACGCTACTGACATAATGTTGTCAGTAGCGTTGTTTTATAATCGGAGTCAGTAAAATGATTCAGTTTTTGAATGAATTTGGTTTTTACTGGAAAGTTTATAACGAAATAAAGTGTATATGGTATTGTTGTATACATTTATTATTGGAAGGATGGTATCTTGTGAATTTTGCTTCTGTACGCATCATTACAGACGACGTGGATCGTCTAGTCAAGTTCTATGAGAAAGTCATGGGTTTATCAGCGGAGCGTCCCGCGCCCGTCTTTGCCGAACTCGTTGCGGCATCGTGCACCCTGGCGATCGGCCACTCCCAGACTGTGCCACTGTTCGGTGAAGGTTCAGCAGTGGCGGCCGACAATCACTCTATCATCATAGAGTTCCTTGTCCACGATGTCGATGCCGAATACGAACGATTAAAGCCGTTTATCGAGGAGTGGGTAAAGGAACCGACCACGATGCCGTGGGGGAACCGTGCTATACTGTTCCGTGATCCAGACGGCAACCTCGTTAACCTCTTCTCGCCGGTGACCGAGGAAGCGATCAAACGATTCACTGGTAGGGCTTGATGGACAGTTGAAATGAGTGAGGCCACAATTTGGAGAGTTGGTAACGATTCGTAAAACATATGGCCCAGCTGGTTTAAAATGGCCAAAAAAACAGGAATCGTTGTCGTACTCCTCTAAATATAATAGAATTATCTTCAAATCAAGTCTTCAGTCAACGGGCGCTTTAATTGAATAAAAGAAGAGCACATATTATACATGACTAATATGTGCTCTTCTTTATTTTTAAGGATTTTTATAATTTAGGTCTTGATAATACAGTTTCTTCCGGTGCCTTTATTTTCTTCGACTTTTTTAAATCGATCACAGGTACGGCTTCCCCTTTATAGCTTCCTTTTTTTAATGTACCCGTAATGGTGTACCAATCATTCGTCTTCATCCCTTCCACATTCCCATTGACCATATATCCATATAGCGTCGCATCCACTATACAACAGGACATGGAGAGGCGGGAGATGGCCATTTGTTTTTCTGTAAAAGTATCCTCTCGATATATGAACCCCGTAAGCTCTATTTCTTTCCCCTCGATCGTATCGAGGTTGTTCAGTAAATCATCCAGTACCTCAAAGTAATTATCATCCGTAACGGTAATTTTCTCCCCATTCGTATGTTTCCCTTTAGCATACGAGCTTACCTTCTGTGGCTGCTGGTTCGCCATCCCTCTTTTCGCCAGCACTTCCCCGCTTAATGTAAAATCGGTCAAGATGAAGCCCAGAAGAATCGGAATGAAGAACAAACTATATTTCAGGACCAGCGCGGATGGGGAAGACTCTCCGTCCGATTCACAATCACAATGATGTACACCATGTTTTTGTTTTTTCATACGGAGAAGACTGATCACTAAAAAAGCAAAAAGCGCCGCCAATGCATATGGAACCATTTTGGGCGCAATCAATTTCGTTAAATGTCCCGAAACATACAATTTAAAAATCATGAGGCCCAGTCCAAGCAGCAGCAATCCCTCAAGTCTTTGGATAAAAAAACGTTTCATCAGAAGCCCCCCTTACTGATCAATCCGCCTGCAATCAGGCATAGGCTGAAGACGACTGCGAAAACAAGCAAGACATATGTTACGACAAAGCTCCGTTTAAAGCAGGACATCATGATCAAGATATTTTTCAAATCCAGCATTGGCCCAAATACAAGGAAACCCAGTATCGAACCTGGTAAAAAACTATTGGAAAAGGAAGCGGCAACGAATGCATCAGCAGATGAACAGAGTGAAAGCACAAACGCAATCCCCATCATCAATGCCGTGCCTATTATCGGCGCCTGACCAATATCGGCCATTACGCTCCGATCCATAAGCACTTGAAATAAACTGGCAAACAAAGCCCCGATGATAAAGTATCTGCCGACCATAAAAAATTCCTGTGAAGTATGATCAATGAAGCTTGTCCATTTAGTTGATCGAATATCGTGTTCATGCCCGTGAACCACTTCAAATTTCTCCTCTTTCACCACATCCTTATTGCTGAATATATAAATGAATAAACCTACGATTACGGCTGTCAGGACGCAAAGAATGATTCTTCCATATAGAATGGACGGGTTATTTTGGAACGCATAATAAGTTGAGCCGAACACGATGACATTCAATATTGGGGCAGTTACGAGCAAGACAACACCTGCATGGACCGGGACACCCTTTTGAATCAATCTCCGTACGACCGGGATGATTGCACATTCGCAGACCGGTATGATCAGCGCTGCCCCTATCGCAGCAAAAATAGCTGTCATTGGTCGTTTTGGTATCATTCGCTGAATGATTTCCTCACTGATGAACAACTGGATGAACGAAGATGCAATAGCACCCAGGAACAGGAAAGGAATCGATTCTAAAAACAACCCCAAAAACACGACGAACACAGAGTGAAGCATCGGGTGGCCCGAGAGATCAATCCCTTTTGGAATGAACACATCGCCAAGAAAAAAGAATGCCAGCAGCAAAAACAATAGAATCAATAACAGCAAATTACCCGTATAACGTTTCAAAAGCATGTTCAACCACCTCGCAAATCATAATTATTACGATTTAAGTTTCGAATCGGTCTAGTATATGCTTTTGATAGGGTGAACATGACAAAAAAACAAAAGAGAATGGAAGACATTCCTCCACCCTCATTTATTTCTTCGATACAAATCCCTGCTCTTGTACCCTTCTCCTAAAATCGTTTTCATTTCCTGGCGCCGTTTCACTTGGGTCGCCTCTTGTTTTGCACTATACACGTAGCGAGCCCAATCTTTACGATAGCCTGGGGTAAGTGATTGATAGAACGCAAGCAAATCAGGGGAATCCTGTAAATCATTCTCAATTTCAGAAATCATTTCGATATAATCATCCACCGATTGGCTTGCCTTGGTAGATGGACGGTTTCTATTTGCCGAATCCTCTTTCAGTCCGACTACCGTAAAGACATCATCCAATCCAACCATACGTGCAAACTTCATGTCACTCGATCCGACATAACCGTTTTCATCCGCCCCAAGGCCTTGCATCAAATCATCACGATGGATATATGCATCATATTCTTTATTTCCCTTCTTGGGATATGCCAAAAAGATATAACCGTTTTTACTCAGATAATTTTTCTCGATCACCTTACCCACGATTCCTTTTAAAGAATCCATATCAAATACAAATGCAAATATAAGATCATATGCACCCTTAGTAAGCTCTGTATCGTAATCAGGCAGCTCCGCAAAATAATCCGCCCCGGCTGGCAGATCCAAGACAGCCACCCGTTCATATTTATGTAAATTCAGTTTTTCGACTATTGTTTTAGCCATCGACATCACCCGTCCATTTCGTATAGTCTATTTTCAGTTTAAAAGTTTCCCATTTGGCCCGCAACTTTTCTTTCGATAAAAAAGCAAAAAAGACGAAGAGTGAACCTCCCGTCTTTTGTATTATAATCATTCTATTAGTAATCAATCTTCTTCGAGTTTCTTTTTCCCTTTGAATGCTAGCGGTAAGTACATATGATAAACTTATATGGTAGAGTGTTATGAAAAGAAGAAACTCCTGGCCTGATCTTTTTTAACTTATGCAACATCCATGATTTCCGTTAAACAAGTAATGCGTCAATTGCAGGCATAAATCTAAGTTTTGTGCATAGCATGATAGGGTATCGATGCTCAAGAAAAATTCAAAACCCTGGAAATTCAGTTTCTTCCGCTAACAAGCAGAGCGAATCTTTGGAATCATGCTCATACCAATGAAACATGCCTTTTCGAGGTATCTCTTAACTCTTGCTCAATAGACCTTCCTTACAAGCATATGCCGCGCCCCTACAATCATGAATCACACATATTCCAGCAATGAATCGAAATCATGAATCCATTTGTTATCCAAATCGGTTTAAAGTTTTTTAAAATAATTTCCCATCGCCTTATTCGTCATGCAGTCCGATATCCCTTTATTTTTCTTAAATATCAAAAAATCAGTGATGCTTTCAAATGGGGGTGCCACAAAAGGGGGAGTTCACATGAATTTTATCGAGTATGATTTGCTATTCGAATCAAGAAACCAATTAATAGAGGAAATTATGGATTTGGATGAAAATATGCTGAACCATAGGCCTGTGCCTGAGGTATGGAACATCGCCCAAATTTGCCATCATTTATATCTCACGGAACAGGTGTTTACTGAAGCTATAGCTTATGGCCTTCGAGAAAGGGATTTTAATAATATCATTCAAAAAAACATTTACTTTGTTACTGATAGAACAAGGAAATTTGCATCCCCTGATAACATTTCACCCTCTGCAAACCCATTTCAATTATCGACCCTCATGGATTTACTGGGAGAATCAAGGGATCGATTATTACAGGTTCTTTATGATATGGATACAGATACCATCTTAAATAGAAAGAAGGCCAAGCATCCCATGTTCGGGGACCTCTCTTTGGATCAATGGATTGAATTATTATCCTTACATGAACAAAGGCATATCAAACAGATACAAGAAATAAAGGCATCGTTATAATGATCCCTTCTGCCGCTGGAATAGACATGATTTAATTCTTCTGCCGCTACCTTCCCTTCCTCATGATTGACTCAATTAACAAGGAAATAGAAAAAGGAAAACAGCTTTTGATTCATCATAATTTTTTCATTAATGGCATAGAGCAGCCAGGATTTTAAAAAAGCTAGGCACTCAATTCCAGGGAGTGCCTAGCTTTTACTGTTTTCAAATAAAGGTAATTTTTTTCTGCATTTTGTGCTAATGTGATTTGCCTTTCTCTCGCAGTTCCTAAAACGAATAGTTGCCCTCACTTGTTTATAGATCGCTTTGTATTCAGTATTATTAATCGCACTATAAACCATTTTTCACTGAGAATTTGTTACCGCCAAATATCTGTTTTCTCTTTGTTAATTAAACGATGATGTACGTTTAAGTTACCCCTCTCCCTTTCTTTTTTTCATAACTTTTCTGAAGTTACACAAAATAAACCCATTAAAATTTTTGACTTACTGATAAAAATGATGTACATTACCTAGTAGGGCGAACAATTTTTATATAAACAGACAAAAATATTCGTATATAGAGGTGCATATCATGGAAAACGTGTTTGATTATGAAGATATTCAATTAATTCCTGCAAAATGTGTAGTAAACAGTCGTTCTGAGTGTGATACATCCGTTACGTTGGGTATACATACATTCAAGTTACCTGTAGTACCTGCCAATATGCAAACGATCATTGATGAGAAGATTGCCATTTACTTAGCTGAAAACGGTTACTTCTATGTAATGCATCGTTTTGAACCAGAAAAGCGTCTTACTTTCATTAAAGATATGCACTCACGTGAATTAATCGCGTCCATCAGTGTCGGCGTTAAAGAAGAAGAATACGGATTCATCCAACAATTATCAGATGACAACATTGTTCCTGAATTCATTACGATAGATATTGCTCACGGTCACTCCAATGCCGTGATTAAGATGATACAGCATATTAAAAAACATTTACCTGAAAGTTTTGTCATTGCAGGGAATGTGGGAACTCCGGAAGCGGTACGTGAATTGGAAAATGCCGGTGCCGATGCTACAAAGGTAGGCATTGGGCCAGGGAAAGTATGCATCACTAAAATCAAGACTGGATTTGGAACGGGTGGCTGGCAATTAGCTGCACTTCGCTGGTGTGCAAAAGCGGCAAGCAAGCCAATCATAGCTGACGGCGGTATTCGCACGAACGGTGATATAGCTAAATCAGTTAGATTTGGGGCTTCCATGGTCATGATCGGTTCATTATTTGCTGGACATGAAGAATCTCCGGGTCAAACGATCGAGAAAGATGGAAAAGCTTTTAAAGAATACTTTGGTTCAGCTTCTGAATTCCAAAAAGGTGAAAAGAAAAACGTTGAGGGCAAAAAGATGTTTGTCGAGCACAAAGGTTCTTTGGAAGATACGTTGAAGGAAATGGAACAAGATCTTCAGTCATCCATTTCTTATGCCGGTGGAACCAAGTTGGATGCCATCCGGAATGTGGATTATGTGGTCGTTAAGAATTCTATCTTTAACGGTGACAAGGTATATTAAGATTATTATATTCCACATCCTGGTGAGCAAGATACTTTATTAAGTACTTGCTCATCTTTACGTTGGAAGGTAATTCCTTTTTTATACAGATAACTCATTAATCCTATTGTATATCTCTAACGTCATTTATGAATGATTATCAGACAAACAGGGTTAAGCCATTTCCATATGCTGAAGGCCCAGGTAACCTCTAGCATATGGAAATGGCTTTTTATTTTTGCGTATCATTTTTTATACTTACAAAGACTAAAAAATCCAGATAATTAAGCTATATGCTCGTTTTAATATGAAAAGGCTCTTTTCGTAAAGATTGTTGTTTTTAAAACGAAACTATTTAAGGTTGATTGGAGCGGAAGTGCGTGACTCCTGCGGGAGCAGCGGGACAGGTGAGGCGTTTACGCCGAGGAGGCTCACCGCCGCTCCAAGGAAAACGAGCATCTGGAGGGGAAATCAACCACAACTCACTACCTGGTATATAGCAACAAAGTATGTGAAAACAGCCTATGAAAAAGAGCAATTTTACCGATACCAGAAGCGGCAGCACTAATTAGAACGTTAATTTATTCATAGACAACCACATTACTATTTTACTTAATAAACATCTCTGTTACTTAAATAACTTTTCATATGGGTCATTTCAGTTAGATACGTTTTTAGTCTCATAACCAGTGCTTTGGATACTGTCTTGTTTGAAATAAGTTATTATAGATCATTGATATAAAAACCAATAATATCGTACCTATTGCAATCGGAATAAGGAATCCCCATCCAGCTTGAGAATTAACGGCAACAAGGGCACTTGCTGCTGCGGGAGGATGAACAGTTTTTGTAAGAGTCATTATTAATAATACAATAGCTAATACTAGACCAATAATGAATAGGCTCTTACCTAATATGCTCCAAATAATAAGTGCTGAAATAGTAGAAATTAAATGTCCTCCAATAACGTTACGAGGTTGAGACAAGATACCTTTATGGGAACCGAATACGATTACACAACTTGCACCTAGAGGGGCCAATGCCATAGGATACCCTAAATAGACAGCTACAAAACTAATGATAATAATAGCAATGAGTCCACCTATAGCTGAAACAAAGGAATCAATATAATCAATTCTGTCTTTATCTCTGGCTTCGCCCTTCATTTTCTTTAAATACGCTTTTAAACTTATGTTTGGTTGATTATTCCAACTTTTCTCAAGATTTTTTTCAAAACCCATAATGTATGTTTCCCTCAAGCTTCCTAAATAATTTGATTAGAAAATTGACAGAGTCTCTGCCATAAAAGTTATTTTACAGGAAAGCAATGAATGTTTAAATATATATCTTGATTTTCTGTATTTTGTCAATTACGAAGTTTTCATCCTCTTTTCAACCTGCATTTTCAAAAAAAAAGGTAACAAAAAAGTCCCTATATTAACGCCGAGCAAAAGGCTCCTCGCCAAACCAAATAACTGACCACCATGAAACCTCTCCATCTATTTCTTTACATCTATTCCTCCATTTGTGAATTTCAAAAGATTTGTATATCATGACAATTAACTTCTTCCACATTATGACGAACTATGAAGTTGGAGAACCTTTTGTCTTTAATGGGAATGAGTAAATTTATATGTATTTATTTTGGGAATATATCGAAATATTATTATGATTCGGGAGAGGTTATTCAATCGACTTTTAAGAAACTAAAAAAATCCTGGTAGAATTTCAATATCTACCAGAATTAATCATAGAAAAACATTTCCGTTCTGTTGCATTAACACAGCGTTTATACCTTTTTAACAAATTGGGATTTTAATTTCATCGCACCAAAACCATCAATCTTGCAATCAATATCATGATCTCCATCAACTAAACGGATGCTTTTGACTTTTGTGCCCATTTTCAAGACGGATGAACTCCCCTTCACTTTAAGATCTTTGATTACCGTAACGGTGTCACCATCGTTCAAGGCATTTCCATTTGCATCTTTGATAATCTTTTGGTCACTATTTTCAGTTTCCGATTCAATCGTCCACTCATTGGCGCACTCTGGGCAAACAAAAAGACTTCCGTCTTCGTATGTATATTCTGAATTACATGCAGGGCAATTAGGAAAATCAGACATAAATTTACTTCCTCCATTCGTTATTGTCAATTCTAATATAATAATGGTTTGCATACAACCGGTAATGTTTTTTGAGTTTTGCCCCTCCTATAGAACCTATAATGGTTTTACTATATACTTTTAAGAAAAGCTGGAAAGTGCGGTGAACCCTTTGTTTAAACTACTATTGATAGAAGATGATACGACGTTATTCAATGAAATTAAAGATAGATTGGCGCAATGGTCTTATGATATTTACGGAATTGGCGATTTTAGTAAAGTGGTTCAGGAATTCACGGACATAAAACCTGATTTGGTCATCATTGATATACAGTTACCGAAGTTTGATGGGTTTCATTGGTGCAGAATGATCCGTGCCCATTCTAATGTTCCCATTATCTTTTTATCGTCACGTGATCACCCTACCGATATGGTGATGTCCATGCAGCTTGGCGCTGATGATTTTATCCAGAAGCCCTTTCATTTTGATGTACTCATCGCAAAGATACAAGCGATCCTTCGCCGGGTATATAATTACAATACAGAAAAGATCGAATTGAAAACCTGGTGCGGTGCAACAGTGGATTACGAGAAAAACACGGTATCGGCCGAGACTGGCTCAATCGAATTGACAAAAAATGAAATTTTCATCTTGAAAAAGCTCATCGAACAGAAAAACAAGATCGTAAGCCGGGAAGAATTGATCAATAGCTTATGGGATGATAAACGTTTCATAAGCGATAACACCCTTACAGTAAATGTGAACCGTTTACGAAAAAGATTGGATGAACTGGGTTTAGGGCATTTTATCGAAACGAAGGTCGGACAGGGCTATATCGCAATTGAAGAGGCTAATGAATGATCAGAAAATATTTCTTGGAAAGGTTCAGCTGGATCACATTCTACATACTTCTTCATCTATTCATCATCTTTGTCGCTTTTCTTGACTCGGCCATTCCATTAAAGCCAATACTGTATATCGTTTTTTTATCATTGATCATGTTCAGTATTTTTTTGATTTTCCGCTATAAAAAAGAAACGTATTTCTATAAAAGTTTGGAAGCTCGGGAAGACAGCCTGGATATAACGAATATACCAGAACCAGAAAGCCCTTTCGAAAAAATCATAGAAAACAGCATCATTAACCAAACCGAAATATTGAAGCAATCCGCAGCAATTGGCCAAATGACTTTAGAGCAGGAGAAGGATGATTTATTATCTTGGATTCATGAAGTGAAGACACCATTGACGGCGATGCATTTAATGATTGACCGCTTGGATGATGAATTGCTGAAACCCCATTTGACTTATGAGTGGCTGCGCATTCACCTTCTTCTTGATCAGCAGCTCCATCAAAGGCGCATTCCTTTCATCGAAAATGATTTGTATATTGAGAATACGGATTTGGAAACTATAATCTTTGATGAGATTAAAACGCTGCAATCATGGTGCATTCAAAAAGGAATCGGCTTCGACATACAGTTGGATGTAACCGAAGTGCTTAGTGATGCGAAATGGCTGGCCTTCATCATGAGGCAGCTCTTGACCAACTCCATTAAATACAGTGAAAACTCGGATATTACGATATTCAGCCATGAACAAGCAGAACAAACGATTCTTGAATTGAAGGATTCTGGTCGGGGCATCGACCCAAAGGATATACCCCGCATATTTGATAAAGGCTTTACATCCACTACAAATCATCGTGACCATGCTGCAACTGGCATGGGTTTATATTTAACCAAGAAAGCAGCAGAGTCCCTATTCATCTCCATTGCTGTAAAATCAAAGCTTGGAACTGGGACGACCATTACCTTGACCTTCCCAAAAAGAAATGATTTCGTGAATATCACAAGCATGTGACAAAAATGTCACATGCTTTTATTCTTTGTTCGGACAAACGAAGGAAAAGAAATACATCGCCTTTTATAATAAGGATATAGAAAAAAAGGAGTGTATCGACATGAATATATTAGAAGCGAAAAAAATCCATAAAAGCTATGGAAATAAATTCAATAAACAAGAAGTATTAAAGGGTCTCGATATAAGCATACAAGAAGGTGAATTCGTAAGCATCATGGGTGCATCCGGTTCAGGGAAAACGACTTTGCTGAATGTCCTTTCCTCGATCGATAAAATCAGCAACGGCACCATTACGATCGATGGAAAAGAGATTTCAGGTATGAAAGAAAAGAAGTTGGCCGAATTCCGGAAGAACCATCTGGGCTTCATCTTTCAAGAATATAACTTATTGGACACACTGACTGTCAAAGAAAATATCCTTCTGCCCTTATCCATTACAAAAACACCAAAAAATGAAGCGGCACAAAAGTTTGATACCGTAGCGAAAGAACTGGGCATATATGAAGTGAAGGATAAATACCCAAATGAAATTTCCGGTGGTCAAAAACAGCGTACGTCTGCAGCACGGGCCTTCATCCATGATCCAAGCATCATTTTTGCGGATGAACCGACTGGGGCGCTTGATTCTAAATCAGCCTCCGATTTATTGAACAAACTGAGCGAAATGAATCAAAAACGCAAAGCGACGATCATCATGGTTACCCATGATCCAGTGGCAGCCAGTTATTGCAGCCGAGTCATTTTCATTAAAGATGGACAAATCTATACACAATTGAATAAAGGCGAAGAAACCAGACAAGTCTTCTTCAAGGACATCATGAAAACCCAAGGTGTATTGGGAGGGGTTCAAAATGAGCATTAATCAACTTATCTTTCGAAATCTGAAAAAGAATCTGAAGAACTATTATCTGTATGTGTTTGCCCTAGTCTTCAGCGCCTCCCTTTATTTCGCTTTTGTCACATTGCAATATGACCCATCCTTGGATGAAGCGGAGGGTACAGTGAAAGGGGCCGCGGCCATCAAGGCTGCATCGATCCTGCTTGTTGCGATCGTTTCCATATTCCTTTTATATGCCAATAGCATTTTCATAAAAAGGCGCAGTAAAGAAATTGGCTTATTCCAATTGATCGGCATGACAAAGAACAGGATATTCCGGATCCTGAGCGTGGAAAACCTGATCCTGTATTTCTGTTCCGTATTCCTGGGAATCTTTGTAGGGTTTGCCGCTTCAAAATTAATCATCATGATTTTATTTAAAATAATGGGTGTCGAGGCGATCGCAACCCTTCAATTTTCTTTTCAGCCGCTTGTTCAAACCATTCTCGTTTTTAGCGCCATCTATCTTTTCATCATGTTGATGAATTATGCCTTCATTAGAAGGCAGACCATTCTTTCATTATTTAGAGTGACTTCAATGACGGAAGGAAAAGTGAAAAAGGTTTCGATGTTCGAAATGATCATCGGGATATTCGGGATCATCTTGATCATTGCCGGCTATGCTGTTTCAGCCAAATTATTCGATGGAGCTTTTTCAGATATGACCGAGCTTTTCATGGCCATGGTCTTCATTCTGGCTACCGTCATCATCGGGACCTACCTATTTTATAAAGGATCCGTAAGCTTCATCTTTAATATCATTCGTAAAAAGAAAAATGGCTATTTGAACATCAATGAAGTATTGTCCCTTTCATCCATCATGTTCCGAATGAAATCGAATGCGGTATTATTGACGATCATCACGACCGTTTCCGCTTTAGCGATTGGGTTATTATCATTAAGCTATATCTCCTACTACTCTGCGGAGAAGAGTGCAAAAAGCAGTATCCCCACCGATTTTTCGATGACGGATATGAAAGATGCGGATGCATTCAAAGAAGCTTTATCAGCCAGTAAAATTGATTATGACGAAAAGGTGATTGATGTCATTCAAGTGGATGCCAATGTAAAGGAAATAATGGAGACCAGCCTCGATGAAGTGAACTTCGATCCGAACATCATGACCGTTCCCGTCATCAGTGATGAATCCGTTAAAGGAATCAACCTCGCTGAAGACGAGACCCTTTTCAGCGGATACAGTAATATGATGGAAAAGGTCATGTCCTTGAAGGATTCCGGAAAGATTGAACTGAAGGGCAAAAATGAAGTGATTCCGCTAACATATATGGGATTAAAAGATGATACCTTCCTGCACTATTACTTCACGCACGGTGGTTTGCCCGTTGTTATTGTAGACCAAACGATATTCAATCGTTTGAAAAAGGATGTCGACCCGAAAATCCAAATGGTATCCTCTGTCAATATCGGCATTGATGTGAAGGATGAAGCTGAGCTTAAAAAGGCGAATGATATTTTCAATAAAATGAGCTTCAAAGAAGAACATGTGAATGATTCCCAGTTAGAAATGTTCAACACCCAGAAGAAGAACATGGGCCTTATCATGTTCATCGTCGGCTTCTTGGGATTAACCTTCCTTGTCACATCCGGCTGTATCCTCTATTTCAAACAAATGGATGAAAGTGAAAATGAAAAATCCAATTATACGATCTTAAGAAAACTGGGATTCACGAGAGGTGACTTACTAAAGGGAATCCAAGCAAAACAAGTTTTCAATTTCGGTATTCCTTTAATCGTCGGGCTGCTTCACAGTTATTTCGCAGTCCAATCAGGATGGTTCTTTTTCGGGACCGAAGTTTGGACACCGATGATCATCGTTATGGCACTATACACGGCATTGTATTCAATCTTCGGAATCCTATCCGTTTTTCATTACAAGAAGGTCATTAAAGAATCACTATAATCTAAAAAGCTCCAGGGTCCATTAGGCCCTGGAGCTTTTAATTCCCTTTAAAACAGTCAAATCAATTTCCATACCGAAGGAATGATCAACAATGGCGTCTCACGTCCTACTGCAAATGCCCCACTTTTTCAGAACTTCGTTTCCCGAAATATCGGAACGTTCTGTTTATTAATATCTGTTTGCTTGCTTTTTCTTGATCCGCATTGGGCTTATCATCTGGGTTTGCATCCACTAATTAAGACGACTAATGGTAGTTAGCCTTCGGTAAGTGCTAAGTAATGCTTTACTTTCCCGTTATATTCAACGATTAGAACATCATCTCGCTCTTTCGTGGTGTATATTTTTGTTCCTATGGGTAATTGATTGGCCATACCATCTTTAAAAGATTTACTGAAATCGTTTGAGAATTCCTCTGTAATTTCTCCAACAAATTCGTTCTTAGTCAGTTTAAGCTCATTCACCCATTCAATATCCGTTTTATAAATGATCTTTTCCCATTGGAGAATGTCTGCATTTTTATCAAGATTTAATATTTCTTCTGCATCTGGATTTTTAGATGTCACGGTTTTGATTTCTGTTTTAACACAACCCGACAAATAAAAAATACAAACGATTAACATGAAAACCAATATGTTTTTCTTCATCATACACCTCCATTCAATTAGACGTATGATATTATCTTTGGTTACTGAATATGGCTTTGTATTGCTATTAAGTGTTCCGGTTAGTCATTCATTCATTTTCATCCGAAAAATAAAAAAATGCCCTTTCATACCGAGGGCATTTTCATAATCCAAATTTATTAATTTACGAAAAGATATAACTTCCTATGATATTCCACAAATGCCTGCTGGTCCTTTTCCGTGTAGTCCATCCACTTTACTTTCTTGCATCTTTCCTCTAATCTCTCATTCAGTTCATCTTCTATTTCATTCATGAAACGAATGATTTCCCCATAAGGCATATTGAAATGACGGGCTGCAAGCCGGGGCGGAGAATGCTTTACCAGCAATCTCATGAATTGATCGACCGTGTCCGCCTTCGATGCAAGATAATCTTCCTCGCTCACGATGAATTCATACACTTGTTTTTTCACGCCAGAAAGTCTGGTCACTTCGTCGCGCAATAAAAACTCCATTAATCTTTCGTTCATGCGGCTCTACCTCGAATTTGTTAATATTTAATTCCTTGAGATCATGTATGAAAAGGCTACACTGCTCAACACCTCATTATGACATCGTAACCGCAAGCCATCAAGCAATTCCTGTAATCAGACACAAAACGCAACGACTACGATTTCCTTTTTAAGTAAAGTACATGTATATGCCTCATAGTCAACGTTCGTGTTGTATGACATCTCTTGATGCATAATTAGCATCCTTTTTTGGAAAAATATGTGTATGAACAAATGGAGCAACACAACCTTTATTAATTTTTATATATGTAAAGAGAATAATTTTGTTAAAATTTGATATAATAAATGTAATATTTAGTCAATTGGTATCTTTTTATAGAATTTGCTTTTATAAAGGGGTAAAATGAAGCTAATGACATCTTATTTTTTCTAAATGTTTCCGAGGAGTTATAGGGTGGGTAAGCAAGTACATAGTGACAGCTGAAATGCTGTCCGACATATCGGTTGTTTTCATTTGTTCAGAATAACAATGAAAAGAATAAGGAGTGATTTTTTGAAACCTTCAACAAATCGCATGTTAACCCGTATTAAATCCGTTTATATGTTCATTAGTAATAACGGTACGGTTTCTACTCAAGAGCTTGTAGAAGAATTTGGCATCACTCCTCGAACTGTGCAGCGCGATTTAAATGTCTTAGCGTACAATGACCTTGTTCAAAGCCCTAGCCGTGGCCTTTGGACGACAACAAGTAAAAAGGTGAAGATGTCATCGTAAAAAGAACGACCACCCGAACAAAATCGATATGTAAAAAAAATACTTTGAGGCGGACAATATTTGTCCGCCTCATTTTTTCATGCTTATTTATCATTCAGCAGGTTGGCCCGCCTTTAACTGTTCAAGCTCTTCCACCGTTAACTCACGGTATTCACCAAGCTCAAGTTCCTCATCCAGTTGTAAACTTCCCATGGAAAGGCGCTTGAGGTAGACGACACGTTTGCCCACTGCCTCAAACATCCGCTTCACCTGATGGAACTTTCCTTCCATGATCGTCAACTCGATATCCGATGTCAGTCCTGATTTTAAAATATTCAATTCCCCTGGTTTTGTCTCGTACCCATCATCTAAGGTCACGCCGTTGCGGAATGCCTCGATATCCCGTTCCGTTACTTCGCCATCAATGACGGCAAAATATGTTTTAGGAACATGTTTCTTCGGGGAAAGCAGTTGGTGGGCAAGCTTTCCGTCATTCGTGATCAGCAATAAACCTTCTGTGTCCTTATCCAGACGGCCCACAGGGAATGGCTCGAACACCGAATCCTCTGGCTCCAAGATATCGATGACCGTTTCTTGGTGTTTGTCTTCCGTTGCCGACAATACGCCTGGCGGTTTATTCATCATTAAATATATGAACTCTCTGTATTCAACCCGTTCACCATGAACCGTCACAATTTCCTTATCAGGGTCCACTTGTTCTTTCGGATCCTTCAGCAGCCTTTCATTGACCTTGACGGCGCCCGATTTCAGGAGCTTTTTCACTTCTTTCCTGCTTCCATACCCAATATTGGATAATATCTTATCAATTCTCATCATTTCCTCCTAAAGCCTTTTCAGTAAAAGGCCTTGCCCACTATAATGGCAGGCAAGGCAAAATATTTAATCCGGGATTCACTTTATCATACCCTTTTTTTTACACATCAAACTTCACTTCTATCCTTTATAATCCTAATTTAGCTTTTAACCGATCAATCCGGGTACCGAACAAACGATGGGCAAGTTTGCTTTTTAAGGATAGCGCTGCAAAAATGAGAGCTCCAAAGGTTGCACAAACGGCCACGATCAAAATCGCTTGAAAGCGCCCTTCCGTTGTAAACCACAGCGATAATAAACTGTTCATGCCCCATACAGCCAGTCCCATTATGATTGAAAATACAGTGATCAATACGGATCTTTTGATGGTAATGCTATAACGATAGCCAGTAAAGTAGGTAATGACATATAAATTCAGCAAGACAGCTGCCAAGTAGCCGAAGGCCGTGGCATAAACGGATCCTTCCGTTTCAAACAACTTGATCAGCGGGATATTCAAGCTCAATTTGATTAAAAAGCCAACTAGCAGGCTGAGCACCGTATATTTTTGCTGATTGATCCCTTGTAAAACAGCCGCCGAAATGGAAAAGAGCGCAAATAAGATGGAAACGGGAGCATAAGCCTTCAGGACACTGATTCCAAGCGGGTCATGGCTGTAAAAGGCACTATAGATTGGATCGGCCAGCACCGACATGCCAACGACCGCGGGAATCGTAATGAACAACAAAATTTGAAAGGCCTGGTTCAGCTGGCGGTTGAACTCTTCCGAATCCTCGCTTACATATGCCTTCGTCACCGAAGGAAGAAGTGCCATCGAAAACCCGGTTGCAAGCGTCATTGGAATCACGACAAGTTTCTGGGCATACACGTTCAAAACCCCAAGAGCATCTTCCGCGACATGCTGTAATCCGATGGACGACATCGCTTTATTGAAAGACAATAAGTCCGCAAACTGAAACATTGGCATCGCGATCCCGACGAATATGAAAGGAATCGACGAAAGAAATATTTCTTTATAAATCTCCGGCAGGGAAATTTCCAGCGTTCCCCGGTCTTTCTCCATCAAACTGTCCAAATGGGGCTTTTGTTTTTTCCAATACCAAAATAACACCACTAAACCGCCGACAGCCCCGACCGTCGCCGCGAATGTAGCCATTTGGATGGCCTTCACTAACTCTCCATCCATGACATTTAAAACAACATACACACCGGCCAGAAGGAACACGATGCGGACAACTTGTTCAACAACCTGAGATATGGCCGTTGGCTCCATCGCTTCATGACCTTGAAAGAAGCCGCGGATGATACTCATGAACGGTACAAAAATCAAGGCGAAGCTGACAGCCCGTATGATCTCCGTGACATCCCCTACATCTTCCTTCTTGACTCCAAAGATTCCAGTAAACATCGGTGCCATGGTATAGAGAATCAAAAAAGCGAGAAAACCGGTGGCAGCCATTAATTTCAGGCTCGATTTAAATAACTTCTCACCGACGGCGTACTCCTCGAGCGCATTGTACTTCGAAATGAATTTAGAAACAGCAAGCGGCATGCCTGCCGTTGCAAAGCTGATGAAAATAGTATATGGAACGTATCCATATTGATAGAGGGTAGCCCCTTTATTCCCAACCATATGTTCAAAGGGGATGACATAAAACAAACCAAGAATCTTGGAAATAATTGCTCCCAGCGTTAATATAAAAGCCCCTTTTAAAAATTTAGACGACATCTAATCCCATCCTGCCTCTGTCAGTTACGTTTTACACGCTTTTTATCTTAACATAATAAAGTAATTTTTCTATAAAAACTACTCTCAAGTTTATCTTTTTCGAAGATAATACACAAACAAATAATTTCTCTTTTTCTACATTCGCAATCTGACGGGCTCTTGCTATATAATGAAGGGACTGAAAATGATAAAGTGGTGATCAATTTGAAATATGATGTAGTGGTAATTGGCGGCGGTCCTTCCGGATTGATGGCAGCAATTGCAGCCGGGGAAAAAGGTGCCCATGTATTGTTAGTGGATAAAGGCGAGAAGCTTGGAAGGAAACTTGCAATCTCGGGCGGCGGACGCTGCAACGTGACGAACAGGCTCTCCATCGATGAAATCATTCAGCATATCCCTGGAAACGGGCGATTTCTATACAGTGCTTTCTCAGAATTCAACAATGAAGACATTATTCAATTCTTTGAAAAATTGGGTGTGGCTCTAAAAGAAGAGGACCATGGCCGGATGTTCCCAGTTAACGATAAAGCACAGAGTGTCGTGGATGCCCTACTGACGCGCCTGTCGAATTTAAAGGTTACGACTTATAAGAACTCACCAGTTGCCGAAGTTCTCTATGAACATGGAAAAACAAGCGGGGTCCGGTTAAAAGATGGACAGACCATTGACACAGATGCAGTCGTGATTGCTGTCGGCGGAAAATCAGTTCCTCACACCGGTTCAACCGGGGATGGCTACGCATGGGCTAAAAAGGCGGGGCATACGATTACCGAATTGTTCCCAACTGAAGTTCCCGTACTTAGCCATGAAACATTCATTAAAGATCGAACACTTCAAGGCCTTGCACTTCGGGATGTTGCATTGAGTGTCCTCAACCCAAAAGGCAAGGTCCTGATCACACACCAAATGGATATGCTCTTCACCCATTTCGGCGTCTCCGGTCCAGCTGTTCTAAGGTGCAGCCAATTCGTCGTGAAGGCGATGAAAAAATGGAACCTATCGGAAGTGACAATGAAACTCGATGCCCTTCCCGACCGTAACAAGGAAGAGGTCTTTCAAGATATCATGAAAGAAATCAAAGCCGAACCGAAAAAAGCCATTAAAAATACGTTAAAAGGATTAGTTCCTGAACGATACCTTCACTTTCTGCTTGAGCGAAGCGGCATCGATCTTCAAGAACAAGGAGCGACGATATCAAATGAAAAAATCCGCCGCTTTGCTGAACTATGCAAGGACTTCCAATTTGGAGTGCATGGCACCCAGCCGCTAGAAAAAGCCTTCGTCACGGGGGGCGGCGTATCCGTCAAGGAAATCCACCCAAAAGAAATGGCATCCAAAATAATGGATGGCCTGTATTTTTGCGGTGAAATTCTGGATATACACGGGTACACTGGCGGCTACAATATCACCTCGGCATTAGTAACCGGAAGACTCGCCGGAATGAATGCTGCCATGTATGCCCGTTCATAATTCCTAAAAGAGGCTGATCCGTTTGGATCAGCCTCTTTTTTATGCGATTTATAATCATTCAGTGCTTGATGGACATTAATTCAGGCGCTGGCGCAGGTTTTTCGGCCGTTCTTGCAATTTATTCGACCGCTTCCTCTTTATTCCGGCTTTCCATTGAAAAATTCTGGATGATAGCGAAAAGCTTCGAGGTCAACGGTATTCCTCTTCGTGAATGTGACGCCTTCACTCTCCAGCATCGCCTTCTGGTGTTCTGCGGCTCCCTCTGCTTTTATGCCGATTTCGCCTTTGGCATTGATAACCCGATGCCAAGGAAGGTCATGTTTTTTGCTGCTTGAATGAAGGATCCTTACGACCTGCCTTGCACCTTGCTGACTTCCGGCGAGCTGTCCTATTTGACCATATGTCATCACTTTGCCGGAAGGGATATGTTGAATGATCTTAATCACCCGTTCTGTAAAACTTTCCAAATTACTCACCCCTTTGTTCTATCCGTTTACCAATCGTAATTTTTTTATCGGTTATCAGGAACCCATGATGCTTGATCAAGTCGATTTTAAGCTCAGCAGGCACTCTACAGTCATCGTAAGCATAGACAGAAATCAATCCTCGTTCATTGATCAATTTATCGATTCATTTTTCATATGCCCCTATCGCTTGCTAACTTGATCCTCATTGCCCCATGTCCGCACGAGTTGATTCCGTTTTAGAATATGTATCGATGTTTTTCAAGCATTTTGAAGGATGGAAGTCTCCATGAAAACAATAAAAATCAAAATTATTAATAAGATGCACTTTCTCCAATTGTTCCTATGTATTACGTTTAACTTTACCCATTATCAGCAAGTTTGTAAAATTCATAGAAGAATATAGTCAGTTTTTCTTAATTATAGTGATGAGATCCACAGCTGTTTTGATTTGTTGATTCGAATTGGGGCTGCTTAGGGGCCAATATCGGTTTTACCCGTGCCTTGGCAAACAGTCTTGTCGATCAAGGCATCCGGGTGAACGCCATAGCGCCTGGAAGGTTTTGGACCCCCCTCATCCCGGCAAGTTTCTCGGCCGACGAAGTGACACAAGCAGAAAACCCGATGGAGCGCCAAGGCCAGCCGTTTGAACTGGCTCCCACCTTTGTTTATCTTGCTTCGGATGATTCACGTTTTGTGACAGGACAAACACTTCATGTAAACGGCGGGGAAACGACATCATCCTGACTTTCCAAATCGTATAATCTTCCCCCTTGAAATCCACTTTCTTGGAATATTCACGAAAAAAGACTACCTTGATTTGCCCGAATTACAGCAATAGGTAGTCTCATATTGTTTATATGTACGGAAAACGATAGGGCGAATCCCGCCTTCATTTTTTCTTATAAATGATCATCGCACTAAAACAGTAGATCTGTTCCTCTTCCTCTTCACCTGTAGTGGCGACATTATATTTGATGTCAACGATTTGATTATCACGAATGTCTTCCAAGAAAACGTTCATTTCATCCTCTAGATCCTTTTCATGCTCATAATCGAATAATTTGACTTGTATCATCGGCTTTCCCCTGCCCTTTTACTATAATGATAGTTATTGTGCAGGATGCCCATTTTTCATGATGATTATACCTGATTTGTTTGTAAAGCGGCTAATACTGCCACCACTTCATCGCCGACTTCTTCTGTAGAGGCTACCCCGCCCATATCAGGCGTCAGTGCCCTTTTATCGACCATCACCCTTTCGATCACGTCCAACACTTTTGCACCCCACTCCTCATGCCCGAAGAAATCAAGAATCTGACTGGCGGACCATATGGCCGCAAGTGGATTGGCGATGCCTTGATGGGCAATATCCGGCGCTGAGCCATGAATCGGTTCGAACATCGAAGGATAAATCCGTTCCGGGTTTAAATTGGCTCCGGCTGCCAAACCCATCCCGCCTGCAATGGCAGCACCTAAATCCGTGATGATGTCACCAAACAAATTGGAGGTGACAACGATTTGAAATCGTTCGGGCTGTTTGACAAAAAACATGCTTGCCGCATCGACCAGATAGGAATTCGTTTCTACCTCCGGATACTCAATCCCGATTTCTTCAAAAACCTGATCCCAAAAAACCATTGAATAATTCAATGCGTTCGCCTTGCTTATACTCGTTAGCGTCCTGCCCGTTTTACGCGCCAGTTCATACGCATAACGGATGATTCTCTCCGTTCCCTTTCGCGAAAAGACCCCCGTCTGCAGTACAACTTCTTCTGGCTTGCCTTTGAAAAGCCAATCACCAGCGCCGGAATATTCCCCTTCACTGTTTTCACGGATGACAATCATATCGATTTGGTCCCGTGTCACGTCTTTTAATGGACAAGGTGCACCTTTAAGCAATTTAACGGGTCGAACATTTACATATTGGTCAAATTGCTTTCTGATTTTCAGCAGAAGCTCACGTAATGAAATATGATCCGGGACACCAGGATAACCAACCGCCCCAAGATACACGGCATCAAACTTCATAAGTTGTTCCAGCCCGTCTTCGGGCAGCATTTTACCATGCTCAAGATAATATTCGCATCCCCAAGGAAAATATGTGAACTCGAAAGAAAAATCCCCGGCAATCCCAGCCACTTTTTTTAGGACCTTAACACCCTCATTAATCACTTCAGGGCCTATTCCGTCACCTGCAATGACCGCTATTTTATAAACATCCATTCTTCGCCCTCCTTTATCTATATTTTCTGATTTCAACACCCTAATTTTAACATATAACTTTTGCATTCCCTCTCCTAATGGAAACACTTAAATGTGAACGGCAAAAAAATTTTATCGGAAAGGTCCATAATGCAAAAAGAGCCCTTTCATGAAAGAGGCTGCTGAAAAACTCACGTTTTTCTAACTAGTACGGTAAATCAAATTAAAAAAAGACGATTCTCATTCGGTACT
>NZ_JAWRYN010000287.1:0-328 GCF_046534585.1 Peribacillus sp. SIMBA_075
CGAGCGCTCCCAAAATACTGACAGCTTGACCAACCGTTTTCGGAAGACGTATCCCTGCTTCGCGCAACGCTTCAAACGCTATCTCCATGATCAACGCCTCCACAATCGCCGGAAATGGAATGGCTTCCCTCGCAGCAGCAATGCTCAGCAGCAGCGTTGTTGGCAGCATCTGCTGATGATAAGTCGTAATCGCAACAGAAATCGCTGGCGTCACGAATGAAATGATCAGGAACAAATATCGCAGCCATCGTACCAGCGTAGCCATTTGAAATCGCTCAAAATAATCTTCATTGGCTTGCATCAGCATCCAGAAGGTGGTAGGAACAAT
>NZ_JAWRYN010000288.1:0-328 GCF_046534585.1 Peribacillus sp. SIMBA_075
CCCCCACTCTAACAGGGGGGTACTACGGAAGAAAAAAGCAAATTGAAGCTAGTCATAGCAATGGATTGACTCGTTTTGAGATTGTGACAAAGATTTATTTGAATGATTAAACCTATAAAAATACCAAGGCTGTATTTCAAAAATGCCTCTGAGAGCGTTCAGAATCGATTATGAACGCTTTTATTTTTGTTTAGGTATAAAAATACTCAAATAAAGAAAAACGCCTCATAGGGCGTTTAAATCGTTTTATGTTGATCCAAATCCTTTTTCATATTTGCAATTCATATACCTATTACACCTTTTTTAGCGATTATTGGTCTGTTTGAGT
>NZ_JAWRYN010000289.1:0-327 GCF_046534585.1 Peribacillus sp. SIMBA_075
TACCGCATTTTAATCCGGAAAATTTTTCAAGGACTGGTACACACTCTTCTTCAGTTGCTCCAGGATATACTGTAGATTCGAACACCACAATTGTTCCTTTCGCTAAGTTTCTACCAACAGTTTCTGATGCTTTAAGAAGAGGAGTTAAATCTGGCTGATTGTGCTCATTAATCGGGGTTGGCACTGCTACGATAATGAAATCTGTGTCTTTCAATTTCAAACCATCTGCTGTAAAGTCGATATTTACTTTTTTTAGTTCTTCGTCAGTTACTTCATTTGTGTAATCTGTACCGCTAATCAAAGTAGAAATGCGGTTTGAATTAATGT
>NZ_JAWRYN010000290.1:0-327 GCF_046534585.1 Peribacillus sp. SIMBA_075
CCAACCGACTGAGCGTTTGGTCAGACACCTTATGGAAAAGAAAGGCGCAAACACTCTACTCAGTATCGTTTCGGAACCATTATACGCGAGTAAGAGCCCAATGCCAAACCTTTCTTTTCCCGTTCCTATCCACAGAAAAACCGTTTACCGCCAATAAACTTTTTACTACCGCATTTTATATCATGGCGATTCTATTCTTTCAGCAAGTAATTGCTAATAACAACACGCTGAATTTCGTTGGTTCCTTCATAGATTTGGGTGATTTTTGCATCCCGCATGAAGCGTTCCACCGGATATTCACGCGTGTAGCCGTAGCCACCAAATACT
>NZ_JAWRYN010000291.1:0-327 GCF_046534585.1 Peribacillus sp. SIMBA_075
TTCAGTTCTGTGCGTAACGCATCAGTGATCGCTTGAATCATTGTCATTTGCGCCATGGCTTACTTCGACTCCTTCTGTTTGTAAATTTCAAGCTGTTCAACTAAGTTGAATGGTTTCACATCGTACATGTTTTCAATCAAGTCAGTGACTTTTTGCTTAGGCTGTTCGTCAGCTTCTTTGATCGCTTGTTTGATTTGTTCTTTTGCATCTTCGATGACTTTATTCTCTTCTTCTTCAGACCATAGGCCTTTGTTTTCCAAGAATTTGCGGTAGCGTACCAATGGATCTTTTTGCTCCCACTCGTTTTCATCTTCTTTTGTACGATAT
>NZ_JAWRYN010000046.1:0-37315 GCF_046534585.1 Peribacillus sp. SIMBA_075
ATTTATTACCTTGATTATAAAACAAAAAAAGGTAGATTTCCTCAGAATAAACTGAGAAAATCTACCTCTATTGGCCCAGAAGGGACTTTTTCAGTGCCCTTTCATGAAAGGACCCTTTTTTTCATGCCTTTAAATATGCACGTCTTTCCGCATATTCTCGGCATTGTGAACAAACCGCGATTTTTTTTCTTTCTTCATTCAAATATGTCGTTACATTCTTGGATTTACGCTTACAAAAGTAACAGGTTTTTTTGAAGAGCTTCACTTAACGATGACTTCGCCGTCCCATTCAAGCATTCCGCCTTCCATGTTTGCCACTTTATATCCTTGTTCCTGAAGATAATGGCATACATTTTCACTGCGGCGTCCTGAACGGCAGATAAAGATGTATTCTTTTTCTTTATCAAAATAATCAAGATTAGCTGGGATATCATTCATGCGGATATGTTTCGCGCCTTCGATCATTCCTTCTTGCACTTCTTCGTCTTCACGAACATCGACAAGTTCCATCGCTTCGCCTGCCTCAAGCTTTGCTTCCACTTCTTCAGTTGTAATGACTTTGATTTCTTCCATAATTAGCACCTCGAATTATCGTATGATTTATCTAATTCATTATAACAAATATTCCAGCCAAACATTACTTTATGGATTGTGTACTTTTAAGGTAAACATACAACGCTAATTGAAAATGCATGTTCACTTATATTCATTCTTGATAAAAGCGCACCTAACAGGATAGCTGATTTTTAAAAATAAAACGCCAGCGAATATCATTTTCGCTAGCGTTTTATTTTGAACTAATGAATTATTCTTAATGTCTGAAACCTCGCTCATATTGTTTAGGAATATCAACTTGTTTATTCAAAGTTTTAGATGCTTCTAGAGACCAGTAAGGGTTGCGCAACATCCCTCTTCCTATTGCCACCAAGTCTGCTTCTTCATTTCCAATGATTGAGTTTGCAAGAATTGGATCATCTAATCTACCTACAGCAATCACTGGAATATCCAAAGCTTTTTTAATTTCCCTAGCCAATGGCGTTTGATAGCTAGCATGCGTGCCCGGTCTTCCGTCTGCTCCAATCGGGCCCTCTCCGCCAGAGCTGACATGGAACATATCCACACCTGCTTCTTTAAAGACTTTGGAAAACTCAATACTTTCTTCCAGACCGTATCCGCCTTCCACGTATTCTTTTGCAGAAATACGCATAATTAAAGGCATATCAGCTGGCATTTCGCTTTTCACTGCTTCAATTACTTCTACTCCAAATTTGGTTAAGTCTTTTCCGTATTCATCTTCACGTTTATTCGTAAGTGGCGATGTGAATTGGTGAATTAAATATCCGTGTGCCCCATGCAATTCAATCACGTCAAAGCCTGCTTGAACGGCTCTTCTAACTGAGTTACGGAATTTATCGACCATTTCCTTAACTTCTTCCGTCTCCAAAGCTCTTGGTGTCTTAAACGTTTCGTCAAACGCGATGGCTGATGGTGCTACCGGCGTTTCTGCATCCTGTGCTTTACGCCCCGCATGAGCAATTTGAATACCGATTTTTGCACCGTATTGATGAACCTCCTTAACGATTTTGGAGAAGGCATCAACTTGATCGTCAGACCATAATCCAAGATCGCCATTCGTAATCCGGCCATCAGGTTCTACATCCGTCATTTCCACGATGATAAACCCAGTGCCGCCAATTGCTCTGCTCACATAATGGTGCTGATGCCAATTAGTTGGTATCCCATCTTCCGCTTCGACGGAATATTGGCACATCGGCGGCATGACGATCCTATTTTTCAATTCAAGTTCTTTTATGCGATAAGGCGAAAATAAATCTTTCATATTTTTTATCTCCTTCAATTTATAATGCATGCACATGCATTTATATCATCTCGATAATATTGTGTCAACTAATCAGATTCTCCTTAACAGACGATTGCGTTCATTGTAAACGCTATCGTCTGTTGGTACACATTCTTTAATATGTGGTATATTTAAAGGAAGTAAGCAGAGGAAGGCGAATATAAATGTCCAGTGAACAAACCCTTTTAAATACATGGTTATCTTTTACACGTATTCATGCCGAGCTCGCCAATGAGCTTGATCGAATGCTGCAAGCAAGACACCAAACGGCTTTGAATGAGTTTTATGTTTTATTATTTTTATCAAAAACACCAGAAAAAAAACTGAGGCTGCTGGAATTGCAACAGTTAGTCGGGTTAAGTCAAAGTGCGATGTCAAGGCTTTCTGTTAGAATGGAAAATAAAAGCTGCGGTGTCATTCAAAGGCTTGGATATGAAGACGACCGTCGCGGTGTGTGTGCGATCATAACGGACCTTGGTGAGATAAGACTTCAGGAAATCCTTGCCACCGTAAATGAAACACTTGAAAAGTCTTTAAAGAATAATGACATCGACACAGCACTGAAATTATTCGTCCATGCAAAAAAGCAGAACACAGGAGAATGATTGAAGCGATTTCGATGGCTTATATGAAATTGTGCTCCATTCAATTTGGGGCCTTTTTTTCTTTTCCATATTTGGGCAGACATCCAAAAAAAAGAGAAAGACGAATGCTCTCGTCTCTCTCCTTCATTCAACTATTAAAAGTCGAAATTATCAGGATCTGGACCAACACGGTGATTCTGATTCAATCCATCAATTTGGTTCAATTCCTCTTCCGTCAATTCGAAATCGAATACAGATGAGTTTTCTACAATACGATGTTCTTTAGTGGATTTGGGAATCGTTACAATCCCATTTTGTATATCCCAGCGCAAAATGACTTGTGCAACTGATTTGCCATGCTTGGCCGCAATTGCTTGTAAAACGTCATTATCCAAAAGTTCACCTTGCATCAATGGTGACCACGCTTCAAGTTGTATTCCTTGTTCCTTGCAAAATGCCTGAACTTCTTTTTGAGTTAAACGCGGATGGCATTCCACTTGATTGACCATCGGCTTCACTTCGGCATCTTTCATTAAATCTTTAAGATGGTGAATCTGGAAATTGCTCACACCGATCGCTTTTATTTTTCCTTCTTTATAAAGAGTTTCCAGCGCTCTCCAAGCTTCCTTATATTTTCCTTCCACAGGCCAATGGATAAGATATAAATCCAAGTACTCCAAGCCAAGTTTCTTTAAGCTTTTTTCGTAAGCCGCGATTGTTGATTCATATCCTAAATCAGCATTCCAGACTTTTGAAGTTACGAATAAGTCTTCCCTGGAGATTCCAGCTTCTTTTAAGCCCTCAATGATCCCTTGTCCGACCCCTTCTTCATTTTCATAAATGGCAGCCGTATCGATACTGCGATAACCATGTTTAATGGCCACTTTAACTGCATTTACCAGCTCCGGTCCTTCTTCCACCTTAAATACGCCCAATCCGAACCAAGGCATTTTAACGCCATTATGCAACGTAGTTGTATCTTGTAAATTTTTCACCATTATACTCTACCCCCAAATTTTTTCTTCATTGTTTTTAAGATTGTAATGCGTTTAAGTATCAGTATCATTACATCCCTTCAAGGAACCTTCCATCATTCGCTGAAGGGATGCAATGATACTTGGTTAATGATACTCTAAACGCATAGCATGCTTTTTCTAACATGCATCACTTTTTCAATCCTATGCTATTTTGCCAGTTCCCTTGGAACGGTCTTTACTTTCCAAGGCACGGCTCCAAGCTGTTAAAACCACTGCTGCAAACACCATAACTCCACCTATCCACGCTGTATGAATCAGTCCGATCGAATCCGTAATCACCCCGCCTAAGTAGGCACCAATGGCGATTCCCGCATTGAAGGCAGCAATATTGATGGCTGACGCCACGTCCACTGCACTCGGCACGAAACGCTCCGCTAACATGACGACATACACTTGAAGCCCCGGAACATTCATGAATGCAAATAATCCCATTAAAATGATCGTAATTAGACCGGCTATCTTAAACGGTGCTGTGAAAGTCAAGACAACAAGTACAATGGCTTGAATAAGAAACATATAGAATAGGGCATTAATAGGATTGCGATTCGCGAATTTCCCGCCAAGGGTATTTCCTATTGCTATGGCTACTCCATATATTAGCAAAATCAATGCCACCGTTCCTTCTTTATACCCTGTCACTTCCTGAAGTAATGGCGAGAGGTACGTGAAGACAACGAATGTACCTCCATACCCTAATGCTGTAATGATGAATACTAGCAGCAATCGGCCATTCGTAACCAATTTGATTTGATCACGGAACGTTGTCTGTAAAGCTTTTCTTAAATCGGACGGGACCAGGATGCTGTTCCCGATGAAGGCAATCAGGCCGATTGCCACAATGATCATGAAAGCGAATCTCCAGCCGAATTGCTGACCGATGAAGGTTCCAAAAGGAACTCCGGTCACCGTTGCCACCGTCAGGCCTGTAAACATGATGGCGATGGCACTTGCCCTGCGGTTTTCAGGGACCAAATCAGCAGCAATCGTAGCGCCGATTGACATGAAGATACCATGTGCAAGCGCTGAAATGACACGTGCGATCAATAATACACCGACCGTGGTCGCAGAAGCCGCTAATGCATTTCCGGCAATGAACACGACCATTATCCATAGCAATAAAGTCTTTCGCGACATATTCGATGTCAGGGATGTCAGGATAGGTGCCCCGAACATGACCCCTAAGGCGTATAGTGATACCGTCAATCCCGCCGTCGTCACTGTAATGTGTAAATCTTTAGAAATGAGTGGTAATAGTCCCACGCTGATGAACTCTGTTGTTCCAATCGCAAAGGCACTGATCGCTAAAGCCAGCAATGCCCATGTACTTCTATTTTTACTTGAAATCATATCCTCTTCTCCTTCTCGTCTTTTGTACTATCATTGAAATTGCCTTAGCAACTTTTTTTATAAATGGTACAGTTGAATTCGGTGTGCAAATGTTATTATGAGTTATAATAGAAATAAAAAACAGTACGTACTTTAAAGTGATATAGGCACCTTTTAGTACCTATAAAACAAGGAGAGTATGCCAATCATGCAAAAAAAGAAATACAATATATCAGTTGAAGCGACACTGGAAGTAATGGGCGGAAAGTGGAAATGCGTAATCCTCTGCCATCTGACCCACGGAAAAAAGCGGACCAGTGAATTGAAGCGCCTTATGCCGAACATCACCCAAAAAATGTTGACCCAACAATTGAGGGAGTTAGAAAAGGACGAGGTCATCAATCGTATCGTTTATAACCAAGTCCCCCCTAAAGTGGAATATGAACTTAGTGAGTATGGGCAAAGCCTGGAAAGTATCCTATCCGCACTGTGTACGTGGGGGGAAAATCACATAACCAGAGTGTATGGGGATAAGTTTTCCGTTCTCGAGGAAAGTGTATTGAATGATCAATTAAAGTAATTCAAAACAAAAAAACGGAGTCCACTAAAGGGATTCCGTTTTTTTGCTGAACCGATCAAACATCATCATTGAAGAATAAAACAAAAAAGATTAGCTCAAATGTGCTATTTTTTTTTGTTTATAATGAATTCTCCTAATTTAACTAATAAATGCAAAGTGAAAATGATCATCATTGTTCTGGACACTACATACCCATCAAGAGCTGAATCATATCCTCCAGGTATTAATAATTCAGGTTTGAAGCAAATAAAAATCGATATTGCGAGAGGTATTAAAATAAGAATGAAAGCTAGCTGAGTTTTGTTATCCATAAAGCATCCACCCTCAGTGCATTAATTTAACAAATTATAACATTATTATCCATCAATTAATAACCTAATAAAAATACCATCGTAAGAGGCATCCGTTTTATTCCTCACTATATTTTTGGTATAATATGTATGCGTTTTAATATGTAAACTCTGTATGTGATCAAGCAGGACAGTGTTGATCACTTAAAGTTTTTATTTTGTAAACAAATGAGTATAATGGTGAAACCAAGGAGTGACATATGAAGGTCTTATTAGAATTGATGCGCATCATATTAATATTCGGGATAGCCGGATCGATCATTTCGAATATTGTAAACGGTATATATATAAACATGGGAGTTAATCCGAATCAGTATGGCTGGCTAGGCTCGATTGCGATACTCATTTTATTATTTGTCTGGTATAGAAATAAACTTCAGTTCAGTGGCTGGTATTCGGGAAAAGGGAAGGAAAAGCTTCCAAAAACGGCCTCCCAAATACTAATCATGTGTTCACTCTTTTTGTTATGTGCTCCACCTGTTTTAAGTGTGCTGCAGCTGATATTTCAATAATCGGGATTCGATATCCCAGATAGAGCAGGAGTGAACGATTTGCGGAATTTGTTTAATATTGTAGTTCTCATACTCCTACTCGGTGGATTTTGGTATGGATATGGTAAAAATATTCAGGAGTCTGGATTCAAGGCGGGGGTTGGTTCCTTTGCATCCGATGTTCGTTCCTTTATAAACGGGCCCGAGGTTTCAACTGCCTTGGAAAAACTGAACACCGGAGTCAACAACCTGATGGGTTCGCTGGCTGAAACTTTGGATACCGCTTCAGAAAAAGAACAAGAAACGGAAAAAGTGAAAAAACCAACACTGGAAGCACCTTCTGAAGCATCCTTTTCAGTCAGTAATATCGAAATTGGCGACACAAAGGATGACGTAGAAAAACTGGCTGGGGAAGCAAAGCGGAAAACGCGGAATGAATATGGCGTAGACTGGTTCGCCTATCATGAAAATTATCAAAACTTCTTCATGGTTGCCTACGATAATAACAATAGAGTTGTTGGTTTATATACGAATCAAGATTTGATTTCCTCAAAGGAAGGCATTAAACGCGGCACCCCTAAGGAAACCGTGACTACGAAATTGGGCGAGCCTGTAACAAAACTACTTAAAGGCAACGTCTATTATCAGATTCGAAGTGATGGCGAATACGATATGTTTAAAATGGATAATAGCTATGTGACCATTTTTTATGATAAACATGAAAATAATACAGTCACATCGATCCAGATCATCGACGAAAAACTGGAAAAGCAAAAGAGCGGCTATTTTGCAAAAGCCAGCCCCGAGTTAAAGAAAGGCTTTGAATATCAATTATTCGATTTGACCAATGCATCACGGGTCAATCATAATCTCTCAGTGCTTTCATGGGATAAACGAGTCAAGGTCACTGCACAGGATCACAGTACAGATATGGCCGTGAATCAATACTTCAACCATACAAACCTTGAAGGAGAATCCCCGTTCGACAGGATGGAAGATGACAAAATCAAGTTTCGAATGGCTGGGGAAAACTTGGCTGCCGGTCAGAATAGCAGTATCTTTGCCCATGAAGGCCTGATGAATTCCATTGGCCACAGGGAAAACAAATTACAGAAGGATTTTGAATCGCTCGGTGTCGGAGTGGCCTTCGATGAGGAAAATAAACCATATTATACGGAGAATTATTTGAGGAAATAAACCAAAAAGCTGTGCAGGGAGAATCCCAGCACAGCTTTTTTCTCCAGAATAAAAGAGAGGGCATCCATTTTTTAAAAATGGATGCCCTCTCTTTTATAATGTATCACCAAACGAATAATCCAACCATCATGGCACTTAACAAGGAAACAGCCATCCCGCTTAGCAGCAGTTTCCAGACATTCCTTCCGATAATGTTCGATTTCTCATCATTTAGGATGGAATTGAATGTTCCATAAATCATTCCCACTGTACTGAAGTTGGCAAATGACGTCAGATAAGTGACAGCAACAGCGACTGTATGCGGAGACAGCGTACTGATTTTATCTTTTAAATCGAGCAAGGCGACGAACTCATTCGTGGCAAGCTTGATTCCCATCAATTGAGCGACATACATGGCATCATGTCCTGTTAGTCCAAGCAGGAATGCAAATGGACTAAAAATGACAGAGAAGATTTTTTGAATGGTCAGGCCATCCACAAAGAAACCGAAAATACCGTTTACACTGGCCGTTAACGCCACATAACCGATTACCATTGCCATGATGACGAAGACCATTTTGGCCCCCACCAGCATACTGTTAGAAATGGTGGAAAAGAAATCTTTACGTTCCTCTTTAGAAGGTACATAAACGACGTCTTCCTCTTTACTGACATCGACGGGATTTAGCATGTTAGCAATCAGCAAGGCATTTAAGCAGTTCAAAGGTATCGCTACAAATACATAGGTTGCCGGTACCATGGATAGGTAGGCTCCAATGATTGAACCGCTGATGCTGCTCATGCTCATGATTCCAAATGTCAAAAGTCGCTGATCTTTAATCGCACCGAGTTGAACGCGGAGAACAGCAAGTGCTTCGGTATTCCCAAGGAACATCATCTGAATCGAAAAGAAACTCTCAAGTTTTGGCAAACCGGATACTTTTGAGATGAGCCATCCCACTTTATCAATGATCCAGGTAAGTATACCGAAATACGATAAAACATCAAAAAACGTGATAATGAAAATAATTGGCATCAATGCGCTGAAAAAGAAATCCACATGTTCATTTGCCATAACTGAAGGAAAGACGAATGAAATCCCTTCATTTGCACATCCAATCAACCAGGTGAAGAATGAAGCGATCAGATTAATGACCCACGCCCCTATCTTAGTTGATAACATGAACCCTGTGATAAGCAATTCAAGAACCAGCAAGGTAAGAATGGCTTTCCACTTAACGCTCCTTTTATTAGGTGAACAAAGGTAAACGATACCCATTACAACTAAAACACCCAGTATATTCAATAAGAAATACATGCTTTCATCCCCTTTGGATATATCATTTCCCATTCATTTTTTTTATATAAAAAGCCCTTACCTTTTTACACTTTCAGCCGCAGGAAGAAAGTGTGAAAAAGTAAGAGCCTTCATTAAAAAGGGGGTATGCTGGATCAAGTTTTCAAGCGAACCAACCATAAACCAATTCATCTCTTTTATTTTCATACTTCCTTGTAGTCCGGCATTATTCACGGCTGCCAGGTAGAAACTATCAGACCATTGTTACTGATAATATACAAGGATATTTTTTAAATAAATTTCTTAGGAAAGATATCATTTTAAATCAGTTTATTTTCAATTACAATACGTTTTACAATTGTTATATTAATATAAATTTTTCGAAAACATTTTAAAAAGAAATCTCCGAAGGGCCAGTGTTGGGTAATACTTATGAAGTAGTATATCCCACCCACCCATCAACAATAAAAAACACCTGCTTTATAGCGGTGTTGTTATAGCTCGAATAAATTCGCCATATTACCCTTTAGAGTCATGCCGTTTTAAAAAAAACTTCCCACCTGTGATAATCCTTGATTCAATGCTTCATACTAAATAGTATATTTCCTTTATAAGGACGTGGATTTTGGTGGATTTTATTTTTAGCCAGGAAACTCTTACTACAGTTCAGTGGATGTTGAGAGCCATTACATCCTTCATCGTTTTACTTTTTTCGGTTAAATTGATGGGGCAACGAGCCATTTCTCAGTTAAGATTAATTGATTTTATCATGGCATTAATTATTGGGAACATTCTTGCCCACCCTTTGTCTGATGCACATTCAGGTTTGAAGGGTTCAATGATAACGACCTGTGTATTAGTCATTTTATATATCATTAATGTGTTCACAAGTCTTAAGTGGGGCAAACTCCGAAGGTTCTTTGACCCCTCACCCTTTACCCTTATCGAAAATGGGCAAATCGTTTACAAAAGCTTAGCAAGGGCTCGAATCTCCATCGATTTTTTACTATCTGAATTAAGAAAAGAAAAAATTGTCGATATTGAGAAAGTATCACTCGCACTATGGGAACCTGATGGTACTATTTCATTGTTTTTAGATCCTCAATATAAAGCGCTAACTCCAGCAGATATGCATATAGCAACTAAAGCCTTCACTTTACCTAAAACGATTATTAAAGAGGGGAAGATTGATTTTAAAGAATTAAATCAAGACGGTAAAGACGAAGTATGGCTGAAAAAAAGTCTCAAAATGACTTATAATGCCGACGTGAAAGATATTTTATTAGCAACCATTGATAATAACGATAACATAAAGGTCTTTTTTTACAAATAACTACTTGAAGCTCTTAGCACTGCGAAAGAATATAAATACTTTTTTCTCGCTTAAAATAAATCCCGGTGAAAATTTGAGTTATTTCTTTTTGCAGACAAAATAAAATCCCCTCAAGAAGAAAGTGTAAAACCTACATATAAATGTCGGCTTTACACTTTCAAACTTAAAGGGGATCATATCACATTCATGACCTTCAAGAAAACTCTCTTATTACTCCGACCAATGCAGAGTATTTAAGAACTTGTACACATCCTCATAAACCTGCTCACGTTCTTTACCTAATGTGATTATATGGCCAGAGTTTTCATACCATATCAAGTGTTTATGCTGCGTATCGACTTCATTGAAAATCGCTGTAGCACTGTTCGTATAGTCGGGATCATCCAAACGCCCTTGTAAAACAAGAGTTGGTGATGTGATTAAATCTAAATCTTCACCAGTCTCATTTATTATATTCACCATATCATTCAGCGAAGTCATAGGGTCTTCTTCTAACAGCTTCACTTCGGCAGCAATTTGGTCTGCATCTTTGCCTTCAAACTTCTTATAGGCCTGTGCATAATTGAGCAAGCGTTTTTTTTGTCGATCGCTACTTTTCCCTTGTGTCGGTGCACACATTGCAACTACCCCTGTTACAGGAAGTTCAATTCCTACTTTTAATGAGAACAATCCTCCTAAAGAAATTCCTGCAACAGCAATTTCCTCGTAGCCTTCATCTTTAAGGAATTGATAACCTTCCACTACATCTTTCCACCATTGCTTTGGACTTGTTTTAGCAAGTTCCTCGGCTGATACGCCATGCCCACTATAAAGGGGTCCGTGGCAAGTATAGTCGCGATCATTCAGGTATTTCCCTAATTTCTTCATGTCTCCTGTACTTCCGGTAAACCCGTGAAGTAAAAGAACAGCTCTTTTTCCACCTCTGTATGTGAATGACTCAGGTGCTTTCACTTTCATCTATCTAGGACCTTCTTTCTGCTCTTGTTGATAAATAGAATCTAAATGATTTTCAAAAAAAAATCAATTAATACCCCTTGAGTGGGATTTCTTCTATCCTATTCCGTATTTTCATTCAAACAGATAAATCATGTATTTATTATCCTTACCACACTCTTTACAACTCATCCGTTCCGAAGCACATTTTACTATGATTGATTTTATTTAGCAATCGTCATTTAACCATTTTTTTAAAGAAAAGTAAAATGCACCTTGTAATACGATGTACATCGTATTACACTAAAAGCAAATGATAAAAGAAGGTGATTATTTGGATAAAGAATTGATGAAGGGAAGCATTGACCTCCTTTTGCTTTCACTTCTTTCACAAAAAGAGCTGTATGGCTATGAAATGACGAAGATTCTTAAGCAAATGAGCGAGGGGCAATACGAAATCAGTGAAGGTACCCTATATCCGGCTCTTAAGCGTTTAGAAAGAAAGGAATTTATAGAAGGGTATTGGAAAGAGTCTGAGTCAGGACGAAGGAAATATTATCGTATCACGGACAGCGGCAGAACCGAACTTGAACGGAAACGCAGCAGCTTTACCTTCCTTGAAAATTTAGTTCGGAAAAGCGCGGAGGATTTCTGATGAAAACAACATTTGAAAAGTATGTAAAAAAAATCGTCAACCAAACCGATTGTACCAAGGAAGAAAAAGAAGATATGTCTGAAGAACTGCTCCTCCATTTGAAGTTGAGCCGGGATGATTTAATAAAGCAGGGGAAGACCCCAAAAGAAGCCGAGAAAATGGCATTAATCCTTTTTGGCGACGAATGGGAAATCGGCAGTCAAATTCAGCAGGCCATCTTTCCATACCGAAAAGAACTTATGCTTACTTTATCCATCGTTTCAATTCTTTTTACGTTTTCGGTGTATGCGCTGCAACTATTCCAAAAAGGAGATGCTTACATCGGCTGGCTTCTTTTTTCGATACTGACTAGCGCAACTTTACTCTCACTTACACTTAACCTCCTAGTCTCTATCAACCGGAAAATCATGGTCAACACCGTGTTAGTGACCCATGCCCTTGTCTATGTATATGGATGGGGAATCGCTTCCGCCCTTGACTTCACATTATTTCCTTTATTCAGCTTGATTATGGCAGCAATTCTCCTACTATCTCTTTACCTCATTTACAAAACAGCCTTGGTTCTTCCGGGATATAGTGGAAAGACTTTAAAAAAAGCAAAACTTCTGCACATTTTCAATATTTCACTCGGCATCTTGATTTTGTCAGTTACCTTATTTTTCTTATATGCTTTTTTAATCTTCTCAAGTGAAGTCCAGCCGTTTATGCTTTTATTTTTCATCCCGACCGTCTTATGGATTTCGTTATATACCCTACAGATTAAACTGTTAAAAAAGCTTCCTGTTGCTTCAAATATATGTGCTGTTTTACAGGTATTACTTGTTCTAGCCATTATTGTTACGATGATGATACTCTACCGTTAAGGAGTCCTTCAAATGAAAAAGATGCACATCTATCTCATTCTGATCACGCTTGCGATTGTGACTGTCTTGTTTGTCATCGCCGGATTGATCTTTAAAAAAGAAGAAAATGAAAAGCAGCAGGGCTTAACCAATCAATACGACGTATCCGCCCAAGGAACAATTGCATACGTCACACACATTAAGGGGAAACCACAATTAAAGCTCTATAATCCTGCATTATCCATTGAAGAAAAAGTCCTTGAATTGAGCAACGATGAACAAATCCTTGACCCGACTTATTCCTACGAAGGGGATATACTTGCCTTTATCGTAGCTAAAAAGAACCAAGAAGAAGATTCAACCAGTTCCATTCACCTTTTTGATATGAAATCACAGAAAATCAGTGAATTATTCAAAGCAGACTTCCTGGTCACAGAACTCGATTTCACAAAAAGCGGCCGCTCTCTCTTTTATATCGGAGCCGGTACGTTTAAAAACTACTCGCCGATCACGGGTCCCCGCCCTCACGATCTCGATATTTACGAGTTTGATATAGAAAAAAAGGAGTCCATCCAACTAACCTCTTTTAAGAAATATGGTCTTAGTTCCCTAAATGTCTCCCTTGATGGAGAAGCCGCTTATTATCAAACCGATGATGACGCGGATGCTAAAACGGCTGATGATATTTTTGAAACGCATCAACGGATTTTCAAAGTGAAATTTGACAAATCAAGTGTCGAAACTGTCACAGATTCTAAACGTGATGTCGACATTTTTGATTTCACAATTACCCCTGATGAAAAAACGATGATTTTCCAGTCCATCTCCAATGAGCAATCAGGCAGTACCTATATTTATGAGCTATATAGCTATGACCTCAAAACCAAGACCGAAAAGCAGCTGACCCATCTTCAAGGATACACAGATCGCCCAGTCATCAGCAGCGATTCAAAAAATGTCTATTTTATGGTAGACAAGAAATTCGGCAAAAGCGATCCACAGTATCACCTATATAAAGTGGAGATTGATGGAGCCAACCCCGAAGAAATTTTGTTGCCTAATTAATAAAAAAAGGATTCCCGCACCAATTATTGACGGTGCCAGAATCCTTTTTTTATGGGGTTACTCGTGAATTTGGACTGTTTACTCGTAAGTTTCGCACATTTACTCGTGAATTCATGCTACACTCCTGGTTTCGCGCTGTTTATTCGTGGGTTCGGCTATTTACTCGTGAATTTTGCACATTTACTCGTGAATTCCGCACGTTTACTCGTGAATTTCGCGCGTTTACTCGTGAATTTCGCACGTTTACTCGTGAATTCATGCTACACTCTTGATTTCGCGCTGTTTATTCGTGAGTTCGGCTATTTACTCGTGGGTTTCGCACGTTTACTCGTGAGTTTTGCACATTTACTCGTGAATTCATGCTACATTCTTGATTTCGCGCTGTTTATTCGTGGGTTCGGCTTGTTTACGTGAGTTTTGCACGTTTACTCGTGAATTCCGCACATTTACTCGTCAATTCATGCTACACTCTTGATTTCGCGCTGTTTATTCGTGGGTTCGGCTATTTACTCGTGAATTTTGCACATTTACTCGTGAATTCCGCACGTTTACTCGTGAATTCATGCTACACTCCTGGTTTCGCGCTGTTTATTCGTGGGTTCGGCTTGTTTACGTGAGTTTCGCACATTTACTCGTGAGTTTGGACTATTTACTCGTGAATTTCGCACTTTTACTCGTGGGTTTCGCACGTTTACTCGTGAGTTTTGCACATTTACTCGTGAATTCATGCTACATTCTTGATTTCGCGCTGTTTATTCGTGGGTTCGGCTTGTTTACTCGTGGGTTTCGCACGTTTACTCGTGAATTCATGCTACACTCTTGATTTCGCGCTGTTTACTCGTGGGGTTCGGCTATTTACTCGTGAGTTTTGCACGGTTACTCGTGAGTTTCGCACATTTACTCGTGAGTTTCGCACGTTTACTCGTGAATTCATGCTACACTCTTGATTTCGCGCTGTTTACTCGTGGGGTTCGGCTATTTACTCGTAAGTTTTGCACGTTTACTCGTGAATTCCGCACATTTACTCGTGAGTTTCGCACGTTTACTCGTGAATTCATGCTACACTCTTGATTTCGCGGTGTTTACTCGTGGGTTACTCCAGTCACGCAAAAAAAGGACCTAATTTGGCCCTTTTTTGTCTATTCCCTTATGTTTCCGATAATTGGCGCAGGAGAGCTTCATACATTCCCCCTTGACATGCGGACCATATTTTTCGCGAAAGGCCTCGAGGCAATAGCATTTATCTTCTTCCTTTTTGGTTCCATCCATCGGTGCATCCCTCCTAGAATTCAACCGGAGACTACGCGCTTTTCCAGTCTTACGTTGATTCGTCCCAACAGTACGGCACCGATAGACTGAATGACTGTTTTAACGATGATTTGGCCGATAATCGCAGCGGGTACGGCTTCCCATGGCAATATATTGGCACCTAGTGGACTTAGGCCAATCACGACAAATATCACCGAATCGAAAAACCCTCCAACGATCCCGCTGTAAAATACCCTCCAACTCATCGGGAGCTTTAACCGGGTATAAATTTCCGTATCCGCTGTTTCTGCCACCACGAACGATAATGCGGAAGCAAATACAATCAATAACGTATCTCCTAATAAAAATGAAACACATGCAGATAAAATAAGTGCGGTGACGATACACATATAGGTTTTCGCACGGCCGAATTTATTCTGGACCAGATCTCGAAAGATGAAGGTTCCTCCGATGAGCAATGTACCCATCGGAATGATGAACATTCCCAAATGTAATGGATCAAAAGCTGCTGTAACCACATTCGCCGTGACGATGGATACTAAATAAAATAGAATTCTTAACATTTAATTCATTCTCCTTATACAGAAAAAACAGCACCCTAAGAAAGAGCACTGTTCCCCTTAGTTTTTTTGAGAGGGTAGCTAGAACCTCTTCCGCCGGAGCGGATTATCATTTCCTTATTTATCGTAGCTTGAAAACGGTTGGAAATCAAGAAGTTTCCATATGGCCTGATCCTAAAATGTATTCAAGCTTATATCCTTTCAATAATCGCCTTATGATTTCGTTTTGGTCACTGGGAATGGTGCGAATCCACGGATTTCATTTACAGACTCGATAAGCCAATATCCGCTTTGCCAAAGCTTAACACTTAGCAAATGTTCCTCTGATTTTAAGGCTTTTGCCGATTCCTGTCGCAGAAAACTGCTTGACCGGCTGTATATAAAAAGCAGACAATCATTGATAGAGCTATGATACGATTTTGATATTGCAACCCTTATTGTTTTTATTCGGCACGGACTTGATAAGGAACCCTAGAAGTATAAACGCGAGGAGGAAAAAGAATAATGAAAAAACCAACGTTTGTCTATCCTATTTATATCGCAACCACACCAGAGAAGCTTTGGGAAGCCCTAACGAGTGGCGAATTCACAAAAAAATATCACTTTGGATGTCAAATCAAGTCATCCTTTCAAGAAGGCGCAACCGTTACATATTTGCTGGAAGATGGACGAATCACTGATCATGGAAATGTACTTAAGTGTGAGCCGCTGCAACTGCTCTCTTTTACATGGAACACGATAGGAGACGAAACACCCCGCGAGGATCCTGCTCGGGTCACTTTTCAACTGCAGCCAATGGATGATTCTACTGTAAAGTTAACACTTACGCATGAAGAGCTACTGGAGACCGATTTCGTATATGGTGACAATACCTTTAAGGGCATAAATAATGGATGGCCAGCTATTCTATGTAACCTGAAGAGCTTGCTTGAAACTGGACGGACCTTGCCGCCAATATATGTAGATCGGGTTAATTAGGTGTTAGTGGGAACTTATTTAAACATATCGAAAGTGAGCTGATATAGTATGGATACTCAAATAACTACGAAATTTAAAATAGGCAAGCCAACTAATGAGGTGTTTGAAGCCATAGTAACCCCTGAAAAAATCGGAAATTTCTGGTTCTCATCGAGTTCTGAAAGATGGGAGCAAGGCAGGACGCTTACATTGAGATATAACGAATACGATGCTGAAGTGGTTATACATGTATTAGAAGTCGAGGAAAATAGGAAAATCGTGTATTCGTGGGGAGGCAACGCCCAAGAAACGGTCGTTACAATTACATTAAAAGAGCTGAATAATACAAGTTCAATTATTGAAGTAAACGAATCAGGTTTGAAGGAAGACGACCCTGACATAATAAAAAAAATGATAGGACAAAAAGAGGGGTGGGTGTATACTTTAACCTGTTTAAAGGGTTATTTAGAAAATGGCGTTACTAATTTGAGAGCGTCATTAATTTTTTAAGGTGCTGGTTCAGCTGAAAAAAGATCTCCAAAACCGGCAGTTGGGCATGCCGCCTGCCAGAACAATAAAACTGACAATATTTAACTATGTTGTACCTGTTAAGCCTTTACGATTTAATGATGTTCGAATATCGATAAAATGCCACCACTCGAATATCAAGTTAAAAGAAAGCGGCTTACAAGTCGTCGATAGTCTATATAAATTTACGGGTAATGTTTCCGGGAAAAACTCAAGGATGGATTCCGTGAGTTTTTCCCTTTCTGTTTGGTTTGACGCGAAATTCAATCGGAAATCACCTTTAGATACATGCCCTTCGAAGCTTTTTCATAGGCTTCAATTCCCATGTTCTTCACTTTTTCGGATAAACTGGATGTCTCACCACTTGGGTTCCTTGAATGATGGAAGGATCCATCAGGCGCACTTTATTTTTCCGATGTAAATCATAGTCCAATTGATCTTCTTTCACCTTTACGTTACCATGGATCCTTTTTAACAGATTTTGCACTTCATCGTCTTCAGTGGAGCTTAACAAGGATATGACTTCTTCATCTGTACCAAGTAAGTCATCATGGCTGATCAGGTTTTTAGCCAAAGCCAATTTTAACGTCTTTGCCAAGATATCATAGCCATATATATTAAGTGGGTTCATGAAAAAATCAATAACTTCACTGTAATACGTTTTCACAAACCATTCCGCCGAATCAATATTATCCAGATACATTCTTCCATTTACTATGATTACATGATCAAGAAAGTCATGAACGGATTCAAGTGTGATATATCCATACTGATGCATATCCCGGAGAGTATAATCCACCCGATCGGCACATAACCCAGGTGCTGGCTGTTCAAGCATTTCCCATTTTGATTGAACAATAATTTTACAATCATATCCATATTTCTTCAATATAAATGGGATTTCAGATTCCATAATGACATGATCATATATCTTTTCATGATAATCTTCATCCATACAATCCAGAACGAAATCTATAACATGTGAGAATGCAGTATGGGATACGTCATGCAGTAAGCCCGCGATTGTTCCTCTAATGAACCGCTAAACGCCTTTATTAACAACATCACACCAATTGAATGGTCAAATCGTGTGACATTCCACTTCTCATTAACTAAATAACTTGCCCCACCCTGATGTATTCCCTTCAATCTTTGGACCGGTTTGCTTACTATCAGCTCTTCCAGAACTCCCTCTACAATGTGTTTCCCATAGATACTATCCGAAACTAGCAATAACTGCCTCCTCCCCATTAGTTTACTCATTACAGTTAGGTGATTTCACTGATTTTCTTCTATAAAAATTATTTCCCCCTTTTCACCTTGCTCATATTGCTTTTTTGCCAATTTTTCCAATTCCTTTTCATCATTCAAATCGATATCAGGTAGATTGCCCTCAGCTTCATCCCCAATGAGTATCACTTCATTAGTTATTACTCGATTTGCTGGATACACCATTATAATGTCTTCCATAGGTTTTGTTTTATTATTAAAAGATTTATTGAATAAAAAACAGCCGGTAAATACTATGAATATTGTAGACAAAATAACTAATTTCCTTTTCATCTATTCATCCCTTCCAACGGGCTTGAGCTTCCTCCATTTTACCATAAAAGTATATTATTAGTTAATGGTGAATACTACTATGTTTGACGTTATAGTTAAACTCTAGTTACATTTAATGGTAAATCCTCACTTAAAAACAGCCATTTAGCAAAATGTCTAATCTTTGATATTTGTAAATCAGTACGGTATCATTCCATTTAACCAGTGGTCAATAAACAAGGGGGGGTGGAATGATGTCGCCAAGGAAATCGGCAGGTAAAGAATTATCCAGGGAAATGGTATTGACTGAAGCTAGAAACCTTTTTGCAACCTTAGGGTATTCGAACGTCTCAATGAGACAATTGGCTAAATCATTGGATTGCAGCCATGGAGCCATTTATTATCACTTTAAAAATAAGGCGGAAATATATTACAGTTTGGTGAAAACGGATTTTTCCGTTTTAAATCATTTAATCGATGATATCATCATGTCGGAAAATGACCCTTCTCAAAAAATCGAAAAGATTTTATTATGCTTCATTGAGTTTGGTTTAACACAACAGAATCATTATTCCATCATGTTTTTATCCAAGGAAAAAGAAATTCAGCAGTTGCTTCAATTCGATTCTAATAAAACCTATGAAAAGCTAATCCAATCCTTGACAGAATTAACCGACAACAAACTGAATCCTGCATCCATATGGTCCATTTTCCTTTCTCTTCACGGATTCATAACTTTTTATATCAATTCTGAACTATCCTATCCAGATGTAAAAGGTTTAGCTTATTTTCACGTGAAAAATATCATCAAGAACATTGTTTGATTTTTCACTAAAATTATTGACCAATGGTTAATTAAGTTTTGGGAGGTTGGAAAATGGTAAAGAAATTCCTTCATATCGAAGGACTCATGGTCCTTTTAGCGATGATTTACATCTATTCGTTATATGAATTCAGCTGGTGGATTTTCCTTTTATTTATTTTATCGCCTGATGTTTCCATGTTGGCCTATCTGATTGATGATCGAGTTGGAGCAAAGGTTTATAACCTATTTCACACTTATACCCTGTCCATTTTCATGATTTTGCTAGCCATTTTTCTAAAGTCAGATGCGCTTATGATGATCGGGTCAATTTGGACCGCACATATTGGAATGGATCGGTTATTTGGGTATGGCCTTAAATACACATCAGCCTTCAAAGCTACACACCTTCAAAAGGTATAGGTAGCTTTCCATATGTAAAAGGCAGTGTGATTACGCATCACACCGCCTTCTGTCTCAGATCTTTACACGCCTCGCTTGTTGCCCCATATATAGGTATGAAGCTGTGGCAGCACTTTCACATCATTCAATTCATCATCGGCTATCACTTTATCAATTAGCTCCTCGTATTTCCTCAAAAGCCCGCTGATCAATTGACGATCATCCGCCGTACTGCTGTCGTCATTGCCGACCTGCAGATAAAAAGGAATATCGGGGTAGCGGCCATGTACATTTTTAGCATATTGATAATCCTCTTCGTTAAAGACGACTACCTTCAATGAGACATGGTTTTCAGGGTTTCGATTGGCAAGGTTCGATATGATTTGGTCGAGCACCGTAAAGTCCGTGTTCATTTTTGAACTCGGCGGCTTAGGAGAAATAGTCAATTCATCAATATCGAGAAACCAATCCTGCCATCTGCTCCCTTGTGTTTCGACACCTATTTTCATTTTATTTTCATGTAGGATCGCTACCAGGCTGTTTAAGTTTTTCAGCAGTGCCGGGTTTCCGCCTGATATCGTCACGAAGGAAAAACCGGCACCCCCAATCCGCTTCAGCTCATCCCATATTTCCTCGGCAGTCATTTGGACGGTATCTTCCTTACCGGTTCCATCCCAAGTAAATGCGGAATCACACCAGGCACATGAATAATCGCAGCCAGCCGTCCGAACGAACATGGTTTTTTGGCCAATGACCATTCCCTCACCTTGGATGGTCGGTCCGAAGATTTCCATAACCGGGAGTTTACTCACTTTCCATCCACTCCCGTCTGGCTTCGGCATAGCTTGTCGGCGTTTCGTATAGTCGAACGAATTCGACCCTAGCACCCTCATATTCCTTTAATGAAAGGGCTTCGGCCATTTTTTCATAAATCCAGACAACCATATTTTCAGCCGTAGTGTTCATGAGCGGCAAGGTTTCATTCAAATAACGATGATCAAGGTGGATTTCAATTTCATTTTTCCATATATCCTTGATGTCCCCGAAATCTATCATCAAACCGCGTGAATCCGTATACCCGCTCAATCCGAAAATGACCTTATACGTATGGCCATGCAAGTTCTTGCATTTTCCTTCATAGTCATGTAGATGGTGTGCTGCGTCAAAGGTAAATTCCTTACTGACCATGACCCTTTTAGTTGTATATTTCAATTGGCTGCGCTGAATATCTTGATCTATTTTTTGGAGTTTATCTACTATAGTAAAACCGTACATCACGAAAGCACCTTCCGTCTGCTTACATAGTCATCCAATCCTTTTTTCCGCAACTTACATGCCGGACAATCTCCACAGCCGTCTGATATGATTCCGTTATAGCAAGTCAGGGTCTTTTCGCGGACAAAGTCGAACGCGCCAAGCTGATCGGCAAGTTCCCATGTTTCCTCTTTATTAAGCCACATAAGCGGCGTATCAATCACGAATGACTGGTCCATCGACAAGTTCAAGGTCACATTCAACGATTTAATGAATACATCCCGGCAGTCCGGATATCCGCTGAAATCCGTTTCACAGACACCGGTGACAATATGTTTAGCGCCAAGCTGACTGGCCAACACTCCGGCAAACGATAGGAACAGTAAATTCCGCCCTGGTACGAACGTCGACGGCAATTCCCCGTCTTCCCCGTCCTCCACTGCAATGTCACTTCTCGTCAAAGCATTCGGTGCCAGTTGGTTCAGCAGCGACATGTCAAGGATATGATGGTTCACGCCCAATTCCTTGGCAATCTCTTGAGCGCATTCGATTTCCAAGCTGTGCCGCTGATTATAATCAAACGTCACCGCTTCCACTTCCTCATATCTCTCCATCGCCCAGAACAGGCACGTCGTACTGTCCTGACCTCCGCTAAACACAACCACTGCCTTTTCTTTCTTCTTCATTTCTATAAAACTCCTTTTTACGGAAAAAAACAGCACCCTAAGAAAAGAGCACTGTTTCTCCTTAGTTTTTTTGAGAGGGTAGCTAGAACCTCTTCCGCCATAACGCGGAATATTATATTTTTCCAAGTCAATAGTAACTTGAAAACGAGAAGAAATCAAGATGTTTGGATTATGGAAAATCACACCTAACGGAAAACTTGGTTATCTTCTCATCTGCTTAAATAACCCATTATTTATCCGATAAAAAAAGAGGGAATAAAATATCGATAAAGGGGTTCATTAATTTGAAAAGTATTAAAGGAAAGATATTGGCAGCATTTTCACTCATCATATCTTTGTGTATCATCTTAGGAGCATTTAATATTTATAGCAGCAATAAGTCACTTGTACATTCCAAAGATATCATTAGCCAAAAATTGCCGATTCTAATTGATGAAGAACAACTACTCAATAATGTTGCACAAAGAAGCGCACTCGCAAGAGGCTATATTCTATATGGCGACGAAAGTAATAAAGAGAAGTTCTTAAAATATACCGAAGAAAGCAAAGTCATTCAGGAGGATCTATTAGCCTAAAGTGATTCTGAAAAAACGAAGGAATTGATTGAGAAAAGCGTGGATTGGAGAACGATTATTATAGACCGCGTATTTACACAATATGATCAAGGAAATGAAGAACGTGCTATAGAAATACTAAAGGATGAAGTTGCACCAATAAGCAATGAATTGATGGATGGGTTTAGAGAGCTGGCTTCCGAACGCGAAAAAACGATTGTCGATTTAGGTGAAACCGTCATCGCAAGCGGGAAATCGGTTAAGTCTACAAGTATCATCATATCCATTGCGGCAGTCCTTATCGGCCTTGTGCTTGCACTTGTGACTGCAAACCTCATTACCACCCCCCTCCTTAAAGTCAGGGACAGGATGAAAATGGTTGCTGACGGAAAACTGAATCATGAGCCCCTGGAGCAAAAGTCAAATGATGAAATGGGTGAATTAACGGTATCCGCCAACCAAATGCAGAAAAACCTTCGTGATACGATCGAAAAAATGCTGGTTGTATCCGAATCCGTTTCCAACCAAAGCGAGGATCTGACTCAATCGGCAAATGAAGTGCAACAGGGCAGCAAACAGATTGCGGCTACCATGTACGAACTTTCGGAAGGCTTGGACTCACAAGCCAACCGGGCAGCTGAAATGGTCCGCATGATGGATGATTTCACCGGCAAGATCGAGCAGGCCCATCTTGAAGGAATGGAAGTATCGCAAAGTTCGACCGAGATCCTATCCTTGACCAAGGAGGGCACCACTTTAATGCGCAGTTCGGTCCAACAAATGCAAATGATTGACGGAATTGTCAAAAATGCCGTCGGGCAAGTGAAAAGGCTCGATTCTCAATCACAGGAAATCTCACAGCTTGTGCAGGTCATCAAAGATATATCCAATCAAACCAACCTATTGGCGCTGAATGCAGCCATAGAAGCTGCACGCGCTGGTGAACATGGCAAGGGCTTCGCCGTCGTCGCAGCTGAAGTGCGGAAACTCGCTGAAGGGGTCACACAATCCGTTGGGGATATCACCGATATTGTCACCGCTATTCAAACAGATTCAAAAACGGTCGTCCACTCCCTGGAAGATAGTTATACACAGGTGGATGAAGGCACGAAACAGATTACGCTCACCGGCCAAACCTTTGAAACAATCAATCACTCTGTCGGGAATATGGGAATGAAAATACAGCATATTACAGCTGAATTGAACTATATCTCCAAAAATAGTAAAGAAATCAATCAGGCCATCGAAGATATCGCAGCCGTAACTGAAGAGTCCGCGGCAGGAATCGAACAAGTTTCTGCCTCCGCTCAACAATCCAGCTCTTCGATGGATGAAGTCACGAATCATGCCTGTGAACTCGCATCTTCCGCTGAACTGCTAACCGAACAGGTCAAGAAATTCCAATTATGATACTAGAAAATTTCCCGTCACTTGAACGCGGGAAATTTTCTTTTTCTCCCCTTCATTGTTTCGTTTTCGTGTATTTGGGGTATAAAAGACTATACGCATTAATCATCATGAAAAGTTAATAATCATAAAAAGAAAAATCTATCAAAAGGGTTGGAAGTGAATATTTTCTTTTGTTTTCAGAATATTTAGTGTATAATGAATTTATTAGGAATATTCTTACTGAAATACTTCTCACTCCCAATACCCACTTACTGGAAATCACCAGTACAAGAACTCACTTGATCCAGCATTTCATTTCAACCCAATGCACGGGCCCTTATACTCAGTAAGGTTCATTGCACGCTTTCTTGCAAACCAAACAATTCACAACTTTTTTCACACAAAAAGCATAATTTTCACTCCAAAATTGTAAAAAAAGGTTAAATTTCACCAACAATGTGTTACTATTAAACCAAGACCTTTTAACCCCATAAGGAGGAATTCATATGAAACGTTTTTTCAAATTCATGGCAGATTTTAACGAAAGAAAAGCACTAGATCGGAAAAACAACAAATTCTTTCGCAAAGAATACGAAAATTATATGAAGATGAATTCTGAAAATCAAGGTAGGAGGAGATTAGCTCCTAGACTTTATGTGATTGAAGGCGGTAAAAAAGGCCCCAACATTGAAATTTCTGACAGAAAAAAATCCAGTTAACCTGATTCCTTCAAAAAATAAGCTACTAATGTTGTAGTTTATACCCTACAAACGTCGCATTCTCCATGATAAACGGAGATTCATTACCCAAATCATTCTTTTAAAATATAAAAGCCGAAAGCTCAGATATACTTCTGAGCTTTTTTTATTTTTCTTTTTTCTATTAACACTATATTAATAGAAGTAACTAGGTATTTTTTAAATAAATTGGATTAACCTTAGTTTATTTCATGTTTTAGGTAAAAGTCACAATATAGGCCCACGGGTATTTTTCTAGAAAAATACCCAAAACTTACAAAAAAAGAGATGTGTTCTTTTACTCATCTTTGGTCATATTCATAAAAGTCCGACTACATGTGTCTATAGATGCACCATCTTACATTGAATGACAAATACGTAAATATTGTAACGTTTAGGTCAAATTAATGGGTATAAACAATCAATAAATTGTAATAAACCTCACTTTTAATAACAATTCATTATCCAAATACAGATATTAAGAATCGGGTTCAAATGCCTATAAAACTATTTTAATTGTATTCATAATGGCCATTTATTAAACTTTCCATATTTTAGTGTAAATAAATCAAGGTTTTACTCGACTTTCTCCATATCTTTGGACTCATAAAACATTTTATTCCATTAGATACTATTACACTCCTATATACATTTTTTGCAAAAAGCTGACAACTGTTATATTACGATAGAATAATTGGCTCTTGCCTATTAAGTTTAAAATCATGTAGTGTGTATTCAGTAAATCAAATATTTAAAAAAAGAGAGGTTAAAAAATGGCACCAATATTTATTTGTGCGATCTTTTTACTTGGCTATGGCATCTTCGAACAAAGACGCCATCAGAAGCGTCTCGATTCCATTCCGGTACGTGTGAATGTAAACGGTATTCGAGGCAAATCGACTGTAACACGTCTAATAACAGGTGTGATCCAGGAAGCTAAGTACAAAACAGTAGGTAAAACAACCGGAACATCAGCTAGAATGATCTACTGGTTTACCGACAAAGAAAAACCGATTAAACGCCGCCCAGAGGGACCGAACATTGGAGAACAACGGCGTGTAGTTAAAGAAGTAGCAGATTTAGGAACGGAAGCACTTGTTTGTGAATGTATGGCCGTACAGCCTGACTATCAATTAATCTTCCAAAATAAAATGATCCAAGCAAACATTGGGGTCATCGTGAATGTATTAGAAGACCATATGGATGTCATGGGACCGACAATGGATGAGGTTGCAGAAGCCTTTACAGCTACAATCCCTTATAATGGTCACTTGATTACCATTGAAAGTGAATATTTGGACTTCTTCAAGAAAATTGCCAAAGAACGCAACTCAAAAGTGATCGTTGCAGATAATTCAAGAATCTCTGAAGACTTCTTGCGCGAATTCGATTATATGGTATTTCCGGATAACGCATCACTGGCTTTGGCTGTTGCAGAAGCTTTAGGCATTGATGAAAAAACAGCTTTTCGCGGCATGTTAAATGCGCATCCAGATCCAGGGGCCATGCGGATCACCAGATTTGGAGATCCAGTCAAGCCAACTTTCTTTGTCAATGGCTTTGCTGCAAACGACGCGGCATCGACGCTGAACATCTGGGATCGTGTCAAAACGTTCGGATACAGCTCAGAACCTCCTATCGTCATCATGAACTGCCGTGCTGACCGTGTGGACCGTACAGAGCAGTTTGCAAGAGATGTATTGCCTTACATTAAATCTGAAATCGTCATTGCCATTGGTGAAACTACATCACCAATAACAAAGGTATTCGAGCAAGGTAATTTGGATACAAAAGAATATTGGGATTTGGAAAACTGGTCAACTGAAGAAATCGTGGCCCGTCTCCGCCCATTGATGAAAAATCGCATCGTCTACGGTGTCGGGAATATTCACGGCGCAGCGGAACCATTAATTGAAGCATTCATGAAATCTAAAACAAAGCAGAAAGCAAGTTAAGTAGGAGGAACCTTAATGTTTGGATCGGATTTATATGTAGCACTAGTACTGGGAGTAACGCTTAGCCTTATATTTTCAGAAAAAACGGGTGTCGTACCCGCAGGACTTATTGTGCCAGGTTATTTGGCATTAGTATTTGATCAATGGGAAATCATGCTGGTCATCTTGGTCATTAGTGTAGTAACTTATTTAATCGTCACTCACGGCCTTTCAAGATGGGTGATTTTATATGGAAGAAGAAAATTCGCAGCCATGATGGTGACCGGGATTTGCCTGAAACTCCTATTGGACATGGTCTACCCCGTCATGCCATTTGAAATATTCGAGTTTCGGGGAATCGGTATAATCGTACCCGGATTGATAGCGAATACCATTCAAAGACAAGGAATGCCATTGACACTTGGCAGCACGCTTTTATTATCCGGCTTAACTTTCGGTTTAATGAACGTGTACTACCTATTCTGAGGTGCAAAAAATGAAACGGACTTTAAATGCAAAAGAAAAAACACTTATCTTTATTAAACGTACGAAGAAACAGAATCTTAAATACACTGGAATCATACTACCTATATTACTAATCGCTTTAGTCATTACCACTTGGATGGGACGGGCTGAAGAAGTGAAAACACCTGCTTCAAAAACTGATCAACCATTGACGATGACAATGGTCGGTGATGTGATGATGGGACGTTATGTTGAAGAAGTGACGGAAAAGCACGGGTATGATTACCTCTTCCGTTATATGAAACCCTATTTTGCCGCTTCAGACTATGTCAGTGGGAATTATGAACATCCCGTTTTAAAAGAAGAGGCATCCAACTACAAGGAAGCAGACACGGCCATCAGGTTAAACTCCAATAATAGTGGTGTGAAAGCCGTTAAAGATGCTGGCTTCTCTGTGATGAATTTGGCCAATAACCATATGATGGACTTCGAAGAACGAGGACTGCTTGACACGATTGATGAATTCAAAACTGCAGATATGAACTATGTCGGTGTTGGATCGAACACTGCCGAAGCTAAAAATAGCATCGACTATGCGGATGTTAATGGCGTCCGTGTCGCAACACTTGGCTTTACAGATGTTTATGGTAAGGATGCCGTGCCAAAAAGTAATAAAGCCGGGATATTGAACACCAACCCTGATTTATTATTTGAAATGATTGAAAAAGCAAAGGATGCCAAGCAAGGCAACGCAGACTTGGTTGTGGTGAATGTTCACTGGGGAATAGAGTATTCAACATCTACAACCGCTCGTCAAACAGAATTGGCTAAAGCAATAATCGATGCGGGAGCTGATATCATCATCGGCCATCACCCCCATGTGCTTCAATCGTTTGATGTTTATAAAGATGGAGTCATTTTCTATAGCTTAGGAAACTTCATATTCGATCAAGGCTGGACACGCACGAAGGATTCAGCAATGGTTCAATACCATTTAGCGAAAGACGGAAAAGCTACGGTCGATGTCGTTCCACTGCAAATTGAAGAAGCAACACCAAGGCCAGCTACCTCTTCAATCGACAAATCACGTGTTTACCGTCAGTTGACGAAGGAAACAAGTGAAAAAGCCCAATGGTCGAAAAAAGAGGATCACATCGAGATTACATTGGATCACAAGAAAGTAATCGACCATAAAGTTCAACGTGAGCAAGAAGAAAAGGCAGCGAAAGAAAAGAAAGCTGCACAAGAAGAAAAAGCAGCAAAAGAAAAGAAAGCTGCACAAGAGAAACAAGAAGTAAAAGCTACACCACAGAACATACAACCCATTCAGTAAGGAACGATTGGATACTATGTGAAAAGTGAAACAACTTGGAAGCTCAACGAACAGGGGGAATAATCGATGATTAATCGTATGACGGGAAAAGTATTCATTTCCCTTTGCATGCTCATATATTTAGCTGGATGTTCGAAGACACCCCCTATTTCTGACACGAATGATCCGATAAAGAGTAAAACGGAACAATCATATGGGGTCAGTTCTTCAAACCCAATCGCAATAGATGTCGGGATGGAAATATTGGATAACGGCGGAACAGCGGCGGATGCCGCAATTGCGGTATCCTATGTATTAGGTGTAGTCGAACCTTTTGGATCTGGCGTGGGTGGCGGCGGCGGTATGCTGATTACCCCTGGATCCGGAGACCCCAATTTTATCGATTATCGTGAATCCTCTCCGGAAGATCCAAGTTCAAGACACAATGCGGGGATTCCTGGCTTAGTGGCCGGCATGCAGGTTATAAGCGATAAGTACGGGAGCGTACCAATGGCAGATCTTCTTCAGCCGGCGATAGATTTGGCTGAAGGAGGTTTTAAAGTGGACGCAACGTTATCATCACGCTTAGAAGCAGCTCAGCCAAGGGTCTATTCCGATAACACTTCACTTTTTTATCCTGATGGTGATGCCATTGAACCAGGCAAAACCCTCATCCAAAAAAGACTTGCTAAAACATTGAAGAAGATTCAACAGGAAGGTCCTGATGGTTTTTATAAAGGGAAAATTGCACGGGATATTAAAAGAAAAACAGACATCGACTTGATGGATTTAAAGCGCTATGAGGTGAAAGAACGTACCCCGGTCCAAGGAACATTTGCCGGTTATGACGTTTATACAGCCCCTCCTCCCTTTTCCGGGATTACAGTTCTTGAAATGTTAAAGCTCGCCGAGGAAACCAACCTGGGCGAGTCTTCAAGCAAATCAGATTATATGAAAATCCTGGGTGGCATCACAAATACCGCTTATCAAGATCGATCAGCACATACTGGTGATGGAATAAGTCACTCTAAGGCTGAACAATTGCTCTCCCCCATTCACTTGAATAATCTTAAAAATAAGATCAATAGTGGAAGTTGGAAAAATGAGGAATCGTTTGGTTCCGAAGAACATGAAAGCACGACACATTTTGTGATCATGGACAAATATGGCACTGTCGTTTCCACAACAAATACACTCAGTAACTTTTTCGGATCTGGTGACTATACGAATGGCTTTTTCCTTAACGATCAATTGAAAAATTTCCGGGCCGGCCTGAATTCTCAAGAGGCATATAAACGGTCAAGAACTTTCACCGCACCAACCATTCTTAAGAAACCAGGGAAGGAATCGATTGGGATCGGCTCACCCGGCGGTGATAGGATTCCTCAAGTATTGATGCAGGTCCTTTATTCATATACAGAGAATGAAGGCTCATTTCAGGATATCATCGACCGTAATCGGTTCGTCTTTGATAGAAAGAAAATTTATACGGAATCCAGGCTTTCGAATGAAATAATATCCGACTTAGAAAATTCAGGATACGAAGTCATTCAGAAGATTTCACCCATGTATTATGGCGGGGTTCAAGTACTCGTTAAAAACGAGAAAGACGGACGACTATCCGGAGCTGGAGATAAAAGAAGACATGGAAGCTGGAAAGCGCGGCAATAAAAATGCTTATCCAGCTTCTCCTTTCAAATACCATATGAACTTTAGTAATGCATAAGGGGACTTAGAATATGAATATCGTAAAAAAAATAACAAGCTGGGTTATACCTGTAGTTCTTATAGCAGCCCTGCTTGTGACCAGTAATATGTTCAAACGCACGGAAACTTTAACACCCGATGAGCAAAAGAAAATAGAACAATATACGACTATCGAAAAATAAAAAAAAAGCTGGGGCATCCCCGCTTTTTTTTTATTTTTGCTTTCAACGGGTATAGAATATAAATAGGCTACAGATACGGGAGGATAACCATGAAAAGCTATACTGATTTTGCTGAACTGCAGCAAAATGAACACGAATACCTCGATTACCGCATCATCGTTCATCATAGGATACCTGATATTGCAGTCTTAGCCATACATGGCGGGAATATCGAACCAGGCACTAGCGAGATTGCTGCCGCCCTTGGAGAAAGGCTTTGTGCAAGCACATATCTATTCGAAGGTCTTAAACCAAGAGGAAACCAGGTACTTCATATAACATCCAAGTTATTCAATGAACCGATCGGCGTTTCAATGGCAGCGAACGCACAGACCATCCTTTCCATCCATGGCCACTACGACGTTCATAACGCGCTGGTGTACATTGGAGGACGGAATGAACCCTATAAGAACTTGATTCAACATTCACTCAATGAAGCTGGATTTCAAACTGAAGACGCACCGCAGCACCTTTCAGGCATGAATGGAAACAACATTACCAACACATCCAAAACGGGTGCAGGCGTGCAATTGGAGCTTTCGACGAAGCTTAGAAAAAGCTTATTCAAAGGTAATGACTTTACCAGTAAAAACAGGGTAAAGCCCTTGGATCTTTTTAATCGGTTCGTTCGTGCCCTTGAAAAAGCGACTCTGGAATATAAACAGGTTGAATGATCTTCCCTATCGTCTTTTTTAAAAGAGGCTACCAGCAACACTCAAGCAGGCTTCCTATTCTTCTTAGTTCATAAGGCCTTTAACTTGACCGAAACTTTCGAACTTCTCGGCAAAATAAGCTGATGAAAGGTTGGAAATATGAACGCCTGCGTTTTCCGTTGTATGGAGAAAACGGCCATCCCCTAGGTAAATGCCTACATGGGTTACACCCAGCCTTGTACCTGTGTCCCTAAAAAATACTAAATCCCCTGCCTTTGGTTCTTCGATTTTGGGCAGCAATGAGTAGTAGTCCGCTGCGGAACCTCGTTTTACTGAAAGGCCCTGCTCTTTCATGACCCAATAGATGAAGCCGCTGCAATCCATTCCGATCATCGGATCCTCCTCCCCAAAAACAAAGGTGAATCCGCGTAGGGTGTATCCATACTTAATTACATCATATGCTTTATCATATGCAGCTTCTTGGTTTACATAAAACGGATACAACGGGTTGCTGTATAGTTGTAGATACTGTCCTTGCATCAACTCATCAGTCGGTAAAGCGTTACGATTTTTAATCGTATTCACGGAAATGCCATAATTTTCCGAAATACTTTTAAGCGTTTCACCATTTCGGACGATATGTTCTCCTTTAGGAGTGTATGTTTTATACTCAATTTGGTATTTTGCAAAATAATTTTCTGTGCTGGATCTAACCTGAACCGTTTCTGCACCATATCCAGAATTGACAAATTGGTTTTCGCCAAGATAAATACCTGCAGTCACAACCTTTAAGCTGTCTTTTTCCAGGAAGAATATAATATCTCCAGTTTTCGGAGTGGTGGTATCCATCCCTTGTTTATAAAAGCCATCTACTGTTAAACGGTCGATCGGCACACTTTGCTGGGAAAGCACCCAATGAATCAGTCCGCTGGAATCAAACCCTTTTTCAGGCGTCTCTTCTCCTGCTGTCTTTTTAAACCCTACAAAGGTTTTCGCATAGTTCGCAATTTGTTTTCCTCTCTCCGACCATTGATAAATGGAAGGAGTATAAGCAGTTTGAATGATCGTCAACTTTTGGCCCACATATAACTGATCATCCGGTAAACCATTCGTTTTCATTAATTGTTCCTTCGATATATCATAAGTCTTGGCAATCGATTTCACCGTTTCATTAGAAATTACAGTATGCACATGATCTGCCGCCTCGACCTTTAAACCAGGTAAAAAAGTGAAACTAACCATGAATACCAATAAAATTACCATATAGCTTAATTTTCCTTTAAACATTTTAACCCTTCCTTTATCTGCTTAAATATTTTAAAATTCACTATTTTCCAAAAACAAAGCAACATTTTCGAATCTTTAGACCTACTTTCAACCAATATGAATATACCTTTATACTCATCGCAATAGTATTATCGGTGAACGACATAAAGCTTTTAGCCTATTTTTTTCGCGAAAAATAATCATTTTTTATGGTAGCAATCAATGATGCGATCTAAGATGAATCATTATACCCGCACTGAAGTCGCGTTGTAACCGCTTTCAAAATTACCCTTCTTAACAGGGAGGGATTTAATGTATAGTGGAAATGGAGCAATCCAAAGGATTATGGAACAGCGAAATTTATTTATTTGTACGCCAGTGCTCCTTTAACCGTGAAGATCGAACGTTGATAAAGTGGTACATATACCGCTCGCCCTATTTATGAACAGCCTAACGACATTGGAGTGAACATCTTGATAAAACTGACAGGGAAAGCCCGGCAGGCAATTAAAGATAGACAACATAGCTTTGGAGAGGAAACGTATTTGAGGTTTGGTATAAACAGAACTTGCTGTAACCAGATGAATTACTCTTTAAGCTTGGCAAGCTCGAAAAAGGAGCAAGAGGAAATACTTGTTTTACACGATATTAAAATTTTGATTGACCCCTCGGATTCCCATTTTACAGATCAAACTGAAATTGATTACGAAGACGATGGATTTTTAATCAGGAACCCGAATCCGTTGGTATCCCCCATCATCTAGCAGAAGATGAAAATGAGGGGCAAGCATAATTGGCTTTCCCCCCATTTCTATTAATCTAAGGCATATACACGGTTTTAATATGTGAAAGCTTCAAAAACACATCATCCCCACTAGCTGTCGTTAACTCAACCAAGTTGTTTTCAGCCTTTTTAAGCACACCGATTTTCATAGGATCCTCTCCCCCATCAAATACTACAAGCTTTCCTGCATTTTTCTTTAATTGGTCCTCCAAAGAACGAAGCATTGGCACACCTGTCGGGTTTATGGGGAAACTCTCTTTATTGAGGGTGTATGGTGTGGCATGTGGATAATACGGAGTAAGCCATTTAAGGTGGTGCAGCGATACATACATCATTTTATATACAGGCGAGTAGAACCCAAAGTAATCATTGAAAACATTTGTGATATAACCGTGTAAAGGAATATGTCCCGCAACATGGATTTCTGAAAAAACCCCTTTTGCATTCATTAATGTTTTACGATAGGAAATGGACGCCATCTCTTCCATCATGGGGGACTCAATAGGATATTTAATCTCGCTATCAATCTCTGTACTCAGATTGAATCTATGGACATGCAGCATTGGAAAATACAAATACCGCTGTCCATTGAACAACACTAGAATATCCGTGCTCAGATCAGTCAGAATTCCTTTGTAAGTTTTTTTTCCTGAGATTTGAACATCAATCTGTTTACCCAGTAATGCAACAGCATCACTCATTACTATCTCCTCCTAGGGGTTTATTCAGCTAAAAATCATTTGCACCCAAAAATATAATAATAGCAGTGTCACCACTGTTGTTATGGGTATGACTATCAGGGATACGCTTAAATAATCTTTCCACTTTATTTTCATTTTGTTCTGTTTCAGGATATGCATCCAGATAAGCGAGGCAAGAGTACCGATGGGCAATAACAATGATCCCATGTCACTACCGATTATATTAGCTAGATAGATGGTTTTTAAGGTGATTGGATCAAGTCCCATTTCCGTTAAGGTAATGGTGCCTATCATTAATGCCGGATGATTGTTGAAGATGTTTGATAGGATCGAAACCAACCCTCCCATTACAAGGCTCGCACTCATTAACCCTTGGTTAACAATCGGTTCGCATATCTCTACCAATATGGTTGTAAGTCCTACATTGTGGAGACCATAAATGATGACATACATGGAGAATGCAAATATCAGGATGTGCCATGGGGTCTTTTTTAAGATATCGACAGGATTTGTCCGTAAATGATACCATCTCCAGACCAGTAAAGATAAAGAACCAAGTACAGCAACCCACTCGATTGGAATGGAAAAATAAGAAGCTACAAAGAGTAAACAGCGCACCACGAACACATAGAGCAATACTTTCAACATGAACTTTGTGCGTTGCCTTTTTGTTTCAACCGACATTTTCCCCTTTAAAGGATGGAAATTCTTAGTGAAGAAACTTTCCTCAATGTCATAAGAAATATCCGGTAATTTCTTAGGCAATTTTTTCTTGACAACTACGAACATCAACCATGACATGAAGAGCAACCCCAAAGTTGCAGGTACAAACATCATGGCAGTATGCATATAAAGCGTCATATGCACGATTTGCAATGCGATTAAATTAACAATATTACTCACGCCAATAGGCGCACTTGAAGCTGTTGCAATCAATGCCCCACTCAAAAGATACGGGATGGCCTCATGCGGTTTTAATCTGAGATTTTTCAGAAGCAAGATCAAGATGGGGGTCGTAATCATGATGCTGCCGTCGTTATTGAATAACAGGGTCATTAAAAAACACAACAATTGAATGTACCAATACAGGCGATACCCCGATCCTCTAGCAAGGCTGGCAAGTCTTGCAGCCGCCCAGTGAAAAAATCCAAAACTTTCCAAGATGACAGCCATGACAATCGTTGCCATGATGGTGATCGATGCGCCCCCGATTTTATTGATAATATCCAAAATATCGCCATGGGATACTATGCCAGTCAGTAAAATTATTAAAGCACCGATTGAAGCTGGCCATGCTTCATTTATTCCTCTTGGCCTCCATAATATAACTATCATGGTCATGACGAACACAAAAATAGTCATTCCAATTTCGAAATGCATGTTGTTCTCTCCTTTTTGGGCCTTGAGCCATTGGACCCTACTTGTCCGATTCCTATATACTATTCACCTTTGTAAAAAAAGCATGGATATATAACCAGTCCCTCCAAATTGTACCTTTGTACTTCTAGTCATTTTGTCCACTAAAGAGAGATGCCCTTTCCAAGAATCATGGTTAGGTGCCTACAGAATGATAAAATGGCGGTCCATCGCACCCCCACAAAAAAGGGAAAACCACTTTGGTGGCCTCCCTTTTTGCAAAGCTTATGTTTCCGGTCTTCTCATTCTTTATCTGGAATTCCCCCAGCGTATGCTCCAAATCATTTATTAGCTGTGTAAGCTGCTGCGTATATTGCGCCAAAATAAAAGCAGACCGACTGATGATATGCCGGTCTGCTGATTGATGCTGATCATTTCCATAAAAGCAAGTGCCTTCCCTTACCTTTTAGTCGCCTTGGTGAATGGCTGACCCATTGCGTCTATTATAATCCTTATGTATCAGCCTGCATGCCATTCATCCATCAATACGTTTGACGGCGATCGTATATTCCTTATGCCATTTTTCCCATTCATCCATTGGAAAATCCTTATATTGACCAGCCAGTAAATCACTTAACATATCTAGGCAAACATGCCAGCCTGCCAAATCTTTTGATGTATGATCATTAACTGGCCGGATGGATTCTTTCAATACTAATGAACATCCATCCTTTTCAGGGGATACCTCGAAACGAACCCAGCCGTCACCCCATTCAAAATCTAAAACGGCAGATTCCTGAAAATCCCTTATCTTCATATCAAAGGAGTCCCCTGACCCATCATTCATATTGAATTTTATGGTCCCGTCTTTTCGAAGGTCCTTCATTTCCAGGTTGGACATCCACTTTTCCACCTGATCATTCTCAGTTAAAGCACCCCATACCTTTTCCACCGAATGATCGAGCTGGCGATCGAATCTTGCGATGATCCCATTTCCTTCTTTTTTGATTACAGCTTGCATACACATTCCTCCCCATTCAATTCGTCCAAATGTTCCGGCCTACTAGATCTGATTTTTATGATAAAAAATGGTAGGATGGAATTCTCCTTTTGAGATACAGGAAACTTCCCTTGCATCAAGGACCTATAATGTCCGTCCCTCCTTGCCACTCCTCAGCCTGCTGCATGAGTGAACGCCCTCGTCTATACTCAGTATGCGTCATTAATTTTGCCATTTCCGCCCGATTGCCCCCGTTCCGCTTTGAGCATACATGTAACTGTACACTTCCGGCTGTCTCACCCATTTAGCGACAAATAGAATCACATCAGGATTTATGGCACTCTCCCAATAGGAATGGACTAAAGACCGTTTCATGGGTGGAAAAAACCAATGGACAAGCCATCTTCCACCACCTGCATCAAAAGGTCCGAAAGCTCATTAAGACAGACTCCAATTGATGTTAAACTTTCGACTCTCACATCAGCACTCACAGTTTTCACTCACTTTCAGGAGATACAGTTATATTCACCATCCCCGGACGCTTTGATAAAGAAGTAATGTGAGCAAGATGATGGCGGCCATGCCATGCATAAATGCCAATATTTTCACCGACCGTCACCTCTCCCGAATCAGGATGGATGAATGCCCGGTTCAGGTCGTCTGCATGAAGGCGTGATAAAAGTTTGCCTAAGCGGGTGTGTACCGCTTCGATTAGTGATAAAGAAATATCAATCGGCAAATCATAATCAGGCAGCTCTGCCCATCGCCCCTCCTCATACGGTTTAATGACCGGGCTATTTTCCGTAAGGGCCAATTTAAAGCGAATATACGCATTCATATGACTATCAGCAACATGATGCACGACTTGGCGGACCGTCCATCCTCCAGGACGATAAGCCGTATCAAGCTGTTCATCATCCATGCTGCCTACTGCCTCCCGCAGCATTCCAGGCAAAGCCTCAATCTCCTTGATCCAGCCCTCGGCCACACCACTAGTAATTTCCCCATCAAACTGAAACCTTCCAATCGGGTATCTCAAATCCATCTCATTCTCCCCCTTTATGTCCAATGCACCTATATATAATTCTTTATCAATGCTGACAAGTCCTTTATACTTGCAACCCTTAGCTAATGCAACCCCTATATTGATCTTGATCGCTTTTCTAATTAATCCGCTATACGCTGGATTGAATAAAAGACATCTATGCTTCCATCCACATCATATAAAAGCTCGATCTTGACGTTAACGTATCTGGTAATATATTAGGACTTGATACACAAATAAATTCACGAGTAAACGCTCTTATCTCATGAGTTTGCTGCTCATTCAGGCAAGTAAAGATCAATTCACGAGTATTTGATCCAATTTCACGAGTAAATGACCCAATTTCACGAGTAAATCCACTAAATTCACGAGTAAACGACCTAATTTCACGAGTATTTGATCCAAATTCACGAGTAAACGCTCTTTTCTCATGAGTTTGCTGCTCATTCAGGCAAGTAAAGATCAAATTCAGAGTAAATGATCCAATTTCACGAGTAAATCCACTTATTTCACGAGTAAACGTTCTTATCTCATGAGTTTGCTGCTCATTCAGGCAAGTAAAGATCAATTCACGAGTATTTGATCCAATTTCACGAGTAAATCCACTAAATTCACGAGTAAACGACCTAATTTCACGAGTATTTGATCCAAATTCACGAGT
>NZ_JAWRYN010000292.1:0-326 GCF_046534585.1 Peribacillus sp. SIMBA_075
GTCGCTTCTGCCCATGCGCAGTGACAGCCTCGTCATATTGATCTGCCGTCAACTCCACGGTGACCATTTTGGGCTTCCCATTTATCCGAGCTGCCATTTTGATTTGGTGTTCCGACCCCGCGGTGGAGTTCTTCAGGTTCGTAACTTCGCCGGTGACTCGCGCTAGTGATGGCTCCGGGGCGGCCTCGAAAAATTGACGGGCCTGCCCGATTACTTGGCCGTCCTCGGGAGTGAACGCCACCTCAATCGGCTGACGGACAGGCGCGTGTGAGGAGTCCTCGAGGTCGGTTCGAAAGTACGCTATCTGAATTCCAGACTCCGTGCCC
>NZ_JAWRYN010000293.1:0-326 GCF_046534585.1 Peribacillus sp. SIMBA_075
CCTGGTCGCGGAAAAAGACGGGCGTTTCTACACACCGCCAGTTTCTAGCGGCCTGCTCGCCGGGACTTACCGCGAACAGCTCCTTGAAGAAGGGCGCATCGAACCGAAAGTGCTGAAAAAAGATGAGCTCGATACATTCGATGCCATCTGGTTCATCAATAGCGTGCGCGGATGGATGAAAGTCGAACTTGATGCGGACGATAACTTAAAAACAGGCCAGGAAAACCGATGATTTTCTTGGCCTGTTTTTACTATTGGGAGCCCTTTTCATAACTAGCTGTCATAAAGTTTTTTTAGAAGCCGCGATCTTGAAAAAACGCCGGCCC
>NZ_JAWRYN010000294.1:0-326 GCF_046534585.1 Peribacillus sp. SIMBA_075
GTTATTAGAAATTCCCTCTTTTTCACTTGAACAAAACAATTCCGGTGATTATGTTAACCGCTACGGATTAAGCAAGTTAGAGAAAGAAGCCAGAAATGCTGTTGAAACTTCAAATACAACACTATAGTTTTGTATTTAAAGCAATAACGCCAATTTAATTGCTTATATTTTCATATATACCGTTACTTTCCGAGGGTTGATCAGTTTTAAAAGGTTTAGTTTTTTATTTTAATGGGTATTTATATTTATGTAGGGGTTCTTAATGACTATTATATGGAAATCGCTTGAGAAATTCGGTTATGCAGGCAAAGAGTTATACAGCCAGG
>NZ_JAWRYN010000295.1:0-326 GCF_046534585.1 Peribacillus sp. SIMBA_075
TGTGCCTTGTTCGATCAAGCGGCCGTCCTCCGGCACAAGAATGCGGTCCATGTCTTCAAGCCTTGATAAATCATGGCTAATGATGACAAAAGTGTCCTGTGGATGCCGGCTGAACAATTCACTGTAAATGGATTGGGCGGTGACCCCGTCCACTGATGAAAACGGTTCGTCCAGCAGCCATAGCTGCTCGCCTTTCAAGAAAGCCCGAGCCATCGCGAGACGTTGTTTTTCGCCCCCCGACAAATTTCGGCCTTTTTCGTAAACCGGCGCCGCCAGCTCCAGATGACCCAATCGCACCAGTTCAAGTGCTTCGCGCAATTGACCGG
>NZ_JAWRYN010000296.1:0-325 GCF_046534585.1 Peribacillus sp. SIMBA_075
GCTGCTGAATATTTTCAGATCAAATTCCATGTGGTGTCAGCTGGAAGGTTTGGATTCAGAGATCTCATCGATCCGGAATTTATCAATGCTAAATCCACATCCTTGCTTCAGCGTCTTAGAGATGCCAAAGAAGTAGCCGCCCCAAATTCGGCCTTTATCCTTGTTACAACCGACACTATAAGAGATGGCGATGAGCTGAGTAAGATTCACAGGAATACCGACGGATCTCTTGATCTCAACAAACTTGGTGTAGGTAAAACCGATAACAGTGAGATGGGAAAAGTTCGCAAACTGTGGCGTGAACATTTGGGGCTGACTTGCGATG
>NZ_JAWRYN010000047.1:0-37001 GCF_046534585.1 Peribacillus sp. SIMBA_075
TAAGCTAACCACTACTACTGCCTTCATGATTCGGGACTTCCACCCTATAGATTGCACCCATGCCGGGCGCACGAAAAGGGCTGCAGCAGCAGCCCTTTTTTTGAGTTAAGCATCAGACTATTTAGATTTTCTTATCTTCGATCATTAAAAATGCATGAAAAACAATCGTCTCACTTAGAAATATCCAAAGTGAATTATAAATTAATCACTTTATCTTCTGTCTGAGGATCTGTCTGAACATCGGCTTGTACACGCTTGCCTATTCCAAAAGCGAAATAACTAATTACAACGATAGCCAGAAAACCTATTCCAACCATAAGTGATATACGTGTGTCATCATTAAACCACATACCTATTAATACCATGATCAAGAAAGCGATGGTCAGGTAGTTTGTAACAGGTGCAAAAGGCATTTTGAATGGATGATTATCCATTTCAGCTTTTTTTACTTTTCTGAATTGAATTTGACTGATCAGAATGACAAACCACGGAATCATACCAGGAAGTACGCTCGCACTGTATACATGCACAAATAAATTTTTTGGTGCAATATAACTTAAAACAACCCCAATTGCTAACCCGACTATCACGCCGAACGTTCCGAATAAAGGGACACCGCTATTAGATACTTTTGCAAAGAATTTTGGCGCTTGGCCATTCATCCCTAATGTGTAAAGCATACGTCCTGCACTGTAAATACCACTATTGCAGCCAGACATAGCAGCCGTGATTACGACAAAATTAATGATTCCAGCTGCTGCCGTGATACCAACTTTCGCAAAAGTAGCAACAAATGGACTGCCAATCGCACTTAATTGATCCCAAGGGTAAACGGTTACAATAATGAAAATCGCACCGATATAGAAAATTAAAATACGCCAAATGGTACTTTGAATCGCTTTGGTTATCGTTTTTTGCGGATCTTTTGCTTCACCAGCTGTAATCCCTATTAGTTCTACACCTTGATAAGCAGCAACAACTAGTGATAGTGCAAAGAAGAAACCCTTCCAACCACCTGTAAATAAACCACCATGTTCCCAAAGATTTGATAACCCTAATGCTTCTCCCCCGTTACCGATGCCAAAGAAAATAAGTCCAAATCCTGCAACGATCATTAATATAATCGTTACGATTTTTATCAGCGCAAACCAAAATTCAATTTCACCAAAGGACTTAACGGAAATCAAGTTCGCTGCCCCAAGAATAACCATTGCGATTAAGCCTGGAATCCAAGCAGGGAGATCCGGGTACCAATACTGCATGTACGTTCCAACTGCAATAATTTCTGCCATCCCGACGATAACCCACTGGAACCAGTTACTCCAAGCAGTCATATACCCTGCCAATGGATGAATGTACTTATAACCAAATGTTGCAAATGAACCTGTACTTGGCTCTAAATACAGCATTTCCCCCATTGCGCGCATGATCAAGAATATAAATAAACCAGAGATCGCATAAGCTAACATTACAGACGGACCTGTCCATTGAATCGTGCTGGCTGAACCCATAAATAAACCGACACCAATCGTACCGCCCAAAGCGATCATCTGAATATGACGGCCTTTCAAGTCCCTATTCAAATCTTTGTTTGCCATTCCATTTCCCCCTACACTACTAATAGTCGAAATTTGATGCAAGATGCTTAATGCTCTCCCTATTTAGTATAGAAATGATATAGCAGGCTCCCACTCTTTTAAATCTATCTTAAAGCAGCCTCTTAAAATCATTCTTCACTTTTAATTTAAGCATTCCTGACAGTTAGAAAGGTTCTTGTAAACATGAATTTCTAGTTATTAAGTATCATATGAACTTAGAAGCATAGCTTTATCCTAATCAACCTATTTCCGAACAATTAATACGAGGTTGTTCAATTCCGCCTTATAGAAAGCGCTTACTTTTCATTGGTTATTGAAAGTGCATCCTTTAAACGTTTAAAATTCATCTGAATAAAGAAACTCGAATAAAAGAGTATTACAACTCTTTTATTCGGCAAGCAGGTTTATTTATGCGGTTACTAAAAGTGACCTTAATTTCAGTTTCACCAACATGTCATTCGTCATTTTCTCCAAATCATATTCCGCCTTAAATCCCCACTCTTCCATTGCACAAGTTGAATCTATTTTATTTGGCCAGCTATCGGCAATGGATTGTCTTACAGGATCGACGTCATAATTCATGACAAATTCCGGAATATGCCTTTTAATCTCGGCTGCAATTTGCTCCGGATCAAAGCTCATGGCAGACACATTGAAAGAATTCCGATGTTTTAATTTTGAAGCATCTGCCTCCATTAGTGTAATGATGGCAGCTAAAGCGTCAGGCATATACATCATATCCATATACGTTCCCTTATCAATGTAAGAAGTATATCGCTTGTTTTTAATCGCTTCATAGTAAATTTCAACTGCATAGTCGGTAGTTCCACCGCCAGGAGGTGTAACATACGAAATCAATCCCGGGAACCGGAGACCTCTCGTATCAACCCCAAATTTATGATGGTAATAATCACATAATAACTCCCCGGATACCTTATTCACTCCGTACATCGTATTCGGCCGTTGAATGCTGTCTTGCGGTGTCCAATCTTTAGGAGTCGATGGACCAAACGCACCAATAGAACTAGGTGTGAATAACTGGCAATCGAGTTCTCGTGCCGATTCCAAAGCATTGACCAATCCACCCATGTTTAAATGCCAAGCTAAAAGAGGCTTCTTTTCAGCTGTTGCTGACAATAAAGCAGCTAAATGTATAATCGTATCCACTTCATGTTTTTTTGCCATATTAAACATCGCTTTTTCATCTGTAACATCTAAAATCTCAAATGGGCCTGATTGGGCAACATCGCTGTCCGTTTTTCGAATATCTGTTGCAATGATATTGTCAGATCCATAGATTTCTCTCATTTTCAGCGTCAGTTCTGAACCAATTTGACCTAAAGCACCCGTTACTAAGACCTTTTTCATCAAAAATCCCTCCCCTTTTTCTCTTTACAGCATGCAATGTTCTTAAATGATCGACATTTCTTTTCCTACTTTTTCATAAATCGCTAATGCACGATCCAGCATCTCTTTTGTATGAGCAGCAGTGGGCATATTCCGCACTCTTCCTGTTCCTTTTGGAACGGTAGGAAATACGATGGATTTAGCATATACGCCTTCTTCATTCAGCCTCTTTGAGAATTGCTGCGTTTTTGCTTCATCACCTATAATGCAAGGCGTAATCGGTGTTTCGCTCGCTCCGATATCAAACCCTAATTCTTTTAGGCCTTTTTTCAAGTAATCACTGTTTTCCCACAGCTTATTTTGAAGATCTGAGCTAGTCATCAAAATATCAATGGCTTCTATACTAGCTGCAACTGCTCCCGGTGTGGCAGCTGTTGAAAATAAAAATGGACGGCTTCTTACTTTTAACCAATCAATTAAATCTTTCTTTCCTGCTACATAGCCTCCTACAACACCAATGGCTTTGGATAATGTTCCAATTTGGAAATCCACTCTATCCGATAACCCGAAATGTTTTACCGTTCCTGCACCATTGCCTAGTACCCCCGAACCGTGTGCATCATCAACATAAGTAATTAAATCAAACTCTTCTGCAATCTCCACAATTTCAGGAAGCTTGGCAATATCCCCATCCATCGAGAAAACTCCATCGGTAATAATCATGACTTTGTTAAATAATCCGGACTCTTTTGCTTGACGCGCTTTTGTTCGTAAATCGTCCATGTCGGAATGGACAAATGGAATAATCTTTGCTTTAGATAATCGACATCCATCAATGATGGATGCATGATTCAGTTCATCTGAAAGTATGGCATCATGTTTATCCATCACTCCTGAAATGGCAGCCATATTACAATTAAAGCCCGATTGATAAGCAATGGCCGCTTCTGTATGTTTAAATTCAGCAAGCTTTTCTTCTAATTTAACATGAATATCTAATGTTCCGTTGATCGTACGAACGGCACCGGCTCCGACTCCATATGTTTTCGTTGCTTCTATGCAAGCCTCTTTCAATCGTCGATCTGTTGCTAAACCTAAATAGTTATTTGATGATAAATTAATTAATTCTCTGCCCGCAATGGTGATTACCGGACCGTTTGGACCTTCTACCGGATCAATGACGTTGTAAAGCCCTTTATTTTTTAAATCTTCCAAATTTTCTTTCAAAAATCGATTTAATATTTCACTTGACATTTAATATACCCCCTCATTGATGTTTGGAATAAATGCAGGAATTTTATATGTTTTACCCCTATTTCAAGTTTATTGAATTTGACCATTTTCTCTAAAAATACATGTGTCCTCTCTAAAAACACACAAGGAAGTAACCTAAATCCTTTTATACTAATAGTTCTAACAATCATAATAATAGAATTTTTCAACGTTGTCCATATTGTGTGGACAAAAAAATCGGAATTTTTGTAGTTTTACAATAAAACCCGCTAAAAAAGTCGTTCAAATCGCTGGAAATACAATGAGAATATCATCATTTTTCCAAAGAGACATATGTTTTATCTTCTGGCTTTTGGAGACTTTAACAAATAACCATAAAAAAGGAGGGATATAGTGAAAACAGAAGATGAAAAAACCTCAGAAGGCTTAAATGAGATCTTTGAAATCATCAATGCAAAAGGTGATATAGGAGAAATAAAAGAAATCGTCCAAAAATCTGTTGAAGAAGAAAATGAAGACAAGTAAACTTAGCGGATTAATTATCCTCTTTTATCTGTTTACATTGCTCTAATGGACAGTTAGTGTTCATTACAACACATAGGGTCCATACATCCTTTGACTAAACGGACCCTTTAGTTCATCAAAAAAAAAAAGTTATGCACATAATCAGGAGCAAAGTCTGAAGAATAAGGATTTCCCCTATTTCCCCCTTTCTTTATCCACAACTTGTGCACAACTTTATTAAATTGAAAAATTGAAGCCAGTCCCTTTCATTGATGACGACTTCAAATGTACATTATGGGTTCACCCTTTTCATCCTGTGAAGTAAAGGACCATCTGAATGTTTATTTTCCCCTATTACAAAATTCGTCATATAATAGGTCAAATATTGACCATAATGATTATTGGTTTTTAACAATAACTCATCCACATAGTAAACTCCTTTGGGGATTCGATCCATTAGCAGCACCGATAAGGCAGCATATATACCGCAGGCCACTTGAAAGTATGTTGCATTGGTTTTGTATTTGGAAAAGATTTCGCCATTCTCTAATACATTGTACATATAATGCTCCTTTTCTTGATAAACAATAAGGACACCAACTAGATCTTCCCCTTCAAGTTCGTCTTCAAGCGGATCGAGAACCTCCATTTCATGGTCCCATAATTGATCAACGTCATCCAGTTTTGAGCGGATTAACTCCGTCGTATGGTCATTTACCTTATATAAAAAGCCGCTTTCCATATCATACAATTTGCCCAAAGAATATACTTCTTCATGAGGCATTAAACAACCGTAAAACTGCTTGTCCCCTAAAGAGACTTTAAATTCGACATCATAAACATTTTCATATAAAAAGAGCGGTGTATGGTGGTTCATAAACATCGGATAGCTTGAAATAGCCTCGTCCAGAAAGCACTCGGGAGACCAGGTTGTGTAAATGACGTCCTTTTTTGCCTTCGCCTTGTCCTTAAAAAAATAATTGTCATGCTCTACAATATAACAGCCAAGTGGACGTTCTCCTGAGTCTTTCTTTAACAGCTCAACGGCCATCCATTGAACCACCCCTGGATTCATTCCCGAACCAATGATGGCTGTTGAATTTGAAAATTGATCTTTATACTTTTCAAAATGCCTGATTCGTTCAATTAAAGGAAATCCATGAGATAATTCTTCCTTTTCGTCAATCGTTGTTTTTTCTATAGCGGAATTAACATAATTAACACCTAATGCATTACAGCAATCTAGTATTTCAACCGTATCCGCCCGTGATAGATCTATTACACAAAATGTTTTTGTGCTTTCAAGATGCTTAGTAAACCTCTTTGTATCTTTTAAATCAAGTTGATGGAATACAAAGTGATTTTTTAGCTGTGGAAATAATTCATGATAATATTTTTCTTCTTTTTGTTTAATATCGATTAAATGTAAAGTACAACTGGAAATAAAATGGTGGATTGGATCTCTTTTATCAATAACTGATTTATTCAATATGGAAAGTATTGATTTTGCGGCCCCTCCCGCACTTCCTAAAATGGTTATCACTTTTTTGTTATCATCCATTTCTGCACCTCGTTCAACCTTTTATTATTAAACTATGTGGTTGAGGATGAAATGCAATAGGCAACTACCATTTAATGATGAAATGAGAAATACGTACAATCTATTATCTTCAATATTATCCAAAGGGAAAAGCAAGTGAACGGATTTAATAGGTATGAGCAATGTGATTAATTCCTACTTCTCTTTTTTTGTCCACACATTATACACAACTTTATAAAGCCAACTTATAGAATAGACACCCAGTTATTTTGAAAACAGACATACAGCAGTGTATTGAATCATACAGGAATTCGGCATGGATGTGCAGGAGGTGCCTTATGGGCACATTCGATTTTTTATATGATTCCACACTGTTTATATGTTTAAACTAACGAAAAAGACCCCGAAATCGGAAAAGTATTTTCACGAAATCAAGGCGAAATTATCATAATGTGCATTTTTTTAATATAGCTGCTATTACTGAACCCTTATCCCCTATATCTCAAAGCTAACCCTTTTAAGAAATTCCTGGCGAATTTATCCCCGCACTCTTTATAATTTCTATGACCAACTTTTCTTAAAATGGCGCTTAATTCTCCTTTGGTTATCATGACTCCTGCTTCTTCCAAGATATCAATCATATCCTCGCTTGTTAATGTCAGCGCGATTTTCATTTTCTTTAGCAGAATATTATTCATGCTTTCCTTATTCTTTGCAGTAGGTGCCGGGTTTTCTGGCTGGCCGGGTTTTGGTTCTTGTTTTCCTCTTTTAAAAATGATCAAGCCATTTAAAAAGGACTCCAACATCGTATTGTTACATTTTATACCTTCATCATCCATATCATCTTCGTCGTATTCATCATAGAAACCATCTTTCGGCTTTGTGAGCATCTGCATGACTTCTTCTCTTGTCACTTCAATATCCCCGAGTTTAAATATCTCTACCATATCTTTATTTTTTATATCCAGCGCATATCTTAGTCGAATTAATATATCATGATTATGCATTCATAAACCTCCTGTATATTTTTTCTTTTTTCACAGTACCTTCATTATTTCACAAATGGATGGGAATAAACGCAGCTGAAAATCCTGGAACCCTTTACGGATTCCCGGATCAATCTGCCTATTATTTTATTTTCAGTTTCGTGATTACTTCCACATGTGCAGAGTGTAGGTGGCAACACAAGGGTGCTTGTGGGTTTATTACATTCTTAAGACCTTTTCCTTTAGAAAACAGACTTTATCAAAACAAAAGTTGCCGGCTGCAAAGGAACTTGAAACTGAATAAAATAAGTTCACATAAGTTGATGTGATCCATTTTTTCTCTGACTTTTTGAGAGCTACATCATTTCACTGTCCCCGTCCCATCAACAATCTTTTCCAAAGTTATCAAGCAATGCACGCACTTCATTCGTTGATTTCGTGTTCATTAATTGATTTCTTAATTCACCAGCTCCACGGAATCCTTTGACATAAATTTTGAAAAAGCGATGAAGCCCTGTGATTGAACGTGGCAGTGCTTCCGCATATTGATCTTGAAGATCAAGCTGCAGTCTTAAAAGATCAAGATATTCTTTACTGCTATGCTCTTTTGGCTCTTTTTCAAAAGCAAAAGGATTTTTAAAAATACCTCGCCCGATCATAACGCCATCAATACCATATTGTTCAGCAAGCTGCAGCCCAGTTTGACGGTCAGGAATGTCTCCATTGATTGTTAGTAGCGTATTTGGTGCGATATGGTCACGTAATTTTTTGATTTCCGGAATTAGCTCCCAATGCGCATCCACTTGGCTCATTTCCTTTCTTGTACGTAAATGAATAGAAAGGTTCGCAACATCCTGTTTTAAAATATGCTTTAGCCACTCCTCCCACTCATTTACATCATTATAGCCAAGTCGTGTTTTCACGCTGACTGGCAGTCCGCCCGCTTTTGCTGCTTGAATAAGTTCTGCCGCAACATCTGGACGCAGAATAAGGCCACTACCTTTCCCTCTTGATGCCACATTCGGTACAGGGCAGCCCATATTAATATCGATGCCTTTAAATCCTAGCTCTGCCATGCCAATACTCATTTGACGGAAATATTCGGGATTGTCCCCCCAAATATGTGCCACCATTGGCTGTTCATCTTCTGTAAAAATCAAACGGCCACGCACACTTTTCATGCCCTCTGGATGACAATAGCTATCCGAGTTTGTAAACTCTGTGAAAAATACATCCGGTCGACCGGCTTCACTTACTACGTGGCGAAAAACAACATCTGTCACATCTTCCATTGGTGCAAGTACAAAAAATGGTCGTGGTAAATCACGCCAAAAATTATCTATCATTTTAAACTCAAATCCTCTCACTATGGATACAACTTCAAACTCTCGGTCAAAAAATATAAAGCCAAATGTTCCACTTCTTTTACACTTATATCATGCTTAATAACTTATTATCAAACACAAGTACATTTGGACATTTATAATTTGTGAAAAACTATCTTCTTACATCCTGGCGATATTCATATTCAATATAAAAAATTTATTAATCCGCTACAAATAGAATAAGGAAAAGGCAACTCCCGTATAGGGTTAGTTGCCTTCTTTTAAAATGAGTTGCGAGACACACTCCACATGGCTCGTCTGCGGGAACATATCCACAGGCTGCATGGATTTTACTTCGTATAATGCGCTCAATTCTTGAAGGTCCTTCGCCAATGTAGACGGATTGCAAGATACGTACACTATGGTTTTCGGTTTAACTTTCAAGATGGCCTGCAGTAAGGATTGGTCACAGCCGGATCTTGGTGGATCGACGACAAGCACGTCCGGTTTCCAGCCTTCTTTGGTCCAGCGTGGCAGGATATTCTCGGCTTTGCCTGTTTCATAATGCATGTTGGTGCGTTTGTGTCTGATGGCATTTTTCTTGGCGTCTTCAATGGATTCTTTGATGACGTCCATTCCGCGAACCTCTTTTGCATCTTCAGACAGCCAAAGTCCGATAGTGCCTACACCGCAATAAGCATCTACGACTTTTTCAGTGCCGGTCAGGGCTGCCGCTTTTTTCACTTCGTCATACATGCGGACTGTTTGGACCGGATTAAGTTGGAAGAAAGTACGGGCCGATAGTTCGTATGATAGGTCACCCAATGTTTCGTTGATGACTTTTTCGCCTGCAAGATGGATCGTCTTTTCGCCAAAAATAAGTGATGTGTTTTGGTTATTAATATTTTGAACGACTGATTTCACTTCCGGCAGTTGGTCACGAATTTGTTTAAGCAATTGATCTTTTTGTGGAATTTCTTCCGCTCCTGTAACTAAGACCACCTGCACTTCACCTGTTTCAAAGCCAACTCTTGTAATGACTGTACGGATCACACCTTTTCTCTTTCTTTCATTATAGATCGAGATATTCAGGTTCTTTAGGATCTTCTTCACTGTACGTGTTACTTTATTAGTAGCCTTATGCTGTACAAGACAGTTGGGAATATCGATCAAGTTATGGGAGTTTAAGCCGTATAGACCGGCAATCAATTTGCCATCTTTCTGACCGACTTGGTACTGACTTTTGTTGCGGTAGTTCCAAGGATCTTCCATGCCGATTGTTTCTTTTATATTTAATGAAGAAATCGGGAATTTCGTATGACGTTCCATCGCTTGAATGACGATATCGCGTTTTTCAATAAGCTGCTGGTCATAGCTTAAATGCTGTAACTGACATCCTCCGCATTCAGCATAAACCGGACATGGGGCTGCAATGCGGTGCGGTGATTCTTTCCGGATGGTTTTAATTTTTGCTTCAGAAAAGTTCGGCTGTACTTTCGTTATTAAAGCTACTATTTCTTCACCTGGTAATGCTCCTGGGACGAAGACGACTTTCTTTTTGAAATAACCGACTCCCTCCCCGTTAATGCCGAGCCGTTTAATGGTAAGGGGAAGCGTTTGATCCACTTCTAGATTTGTATCTTGAATGTTTGTCATTTCTTTTCACTCCGTTTTTCAATGCTTCTCCACAAATAGAGGGAAGCGTAGCTTAGATATGGAGCCCATTTCACACTATAGGTTTCCATTTCTTCTTGGGTTGGCTTTTGCGGTAAGCCATATAATTTTTTCAAGGCATTTTGAATGCCAATATCGGCTTTGGGAAACAGATTCGGTCGGCCGAGTCCAAAAAGCAGGAAGTTTTCAGCCGTCCATCTACCGATACCGCGTATTTTTATTAGTGTATCCATAACATCTTGATCGGATAACTTGTCCATTATATCAAGATTGAGATGGCCCTGAATGATTTGCTCGGAAAGTCCGATGACGTATTCCGCTTTTCGGCCACTGAATTGAATGGCTCTTAATTGCTCGATTTGAAGTTGGGCGGTTGTTTCCGATGTCGGATAAAACCAGGCACCTTCTATCTGGTATCCGAATGTTTTAACGAATCGTTCCGTGAGCGTATGTGCAAAAGATAAATTCAATTGCTGATGTATGATGCATTTGACGAGGCAACTGTAGTAATCGAAGTCCAAGACTATGGCTGTACCGCGGTGCTCTTCGAAGATTTCCCTTAAATCTGATTCCCGGAAATGCCGGGAAACGCCTTCTAATGGCTGATGCCAATGAAAAACCTTTTTTAACCGTTCGATTGCTTTTGACTTGTAAACCTCTGAATGACCTTTGATGATGAAAGATGGTTCATCGATATTTCCTATTGCCTGAACCTGCAAAACGATTGGTTCTCTTTCTATATATAGCGGAACTTTTACCGTCCTGTTAGTAAAATCAACTACCTGAAGTGGGTCTAACGATAATCGTTCGAGAACAAGATCGAAATTATAGGGTCCTTGAACCTGTAATTTTTCTGTCCACACAAGCGATCCATCCTTTAGCAGTTTTCCACGTATTATAGCATGTTTCCAGGAATATTACTTGAAATTGAAGAGAATGGATAAAAGCGGGACCTGAATTATCATTACAGGACCCGCTTTTTATTTTAATAAAGCATTCGGTTTGGCAATTGTTTCTCAATCATTAAATCATCAAGGCTACTGAATTTGTACCCCTGTTTTTCAAGATCCGTCAAAATCGAGTCGAGTGCTTCCGCATTATCTTTTGATACGGTATGCAGTAATAATATCGCCCCGGGATGAATCTGCTTAAGCACTTCATCGTGAGCGAACGCGGCACCCTTTTGTTGGTCAACAATCCAGTCCTTATATGCAAGCGACCAGAAAATGTGGTAATATCCTTCTTTTTGTGCGACTTTCATTGTTCTCTCATTGAATATACCACGCGGCGGCCTAAGGTAGTTCATCCCCTGTTGACCGGTTAATTTTTCCGTCGCTTTTTTAACCCTCTCCAGTTCAGTGCGAATTACAGCATCCGTCACACTGGTCATATCAGGATGGTTCCAAGAATGATTCCCGACGATATGTCCTTCATTCGCCATACGGACAACAAGCTCAGGTGCCGTTTTTAAATAATGACCCGTGACGAAAAAAGCCCCAGGAGCCTTATGTTTCTTCAGAACATCCAGAATCTGCGCCGTGTACCCATTTTCATAACCGTTATCAAACGTTAAGTATATATCTTTTTTCTTTGTATCCCCTTTATAAATCGCCTCATATTTAGGCAGCATCTCATTGAAGTTTTTACCAGCATCGGCAGGTGTCCCATTTTTCCCTTTATTGAAGCCCCAGTTATAGGATTCTGCAAAAGCTGGACTTGCCAAAGAGCATATCAAGCATATAAAAGCGGATAAAATCACGATTTTTTTCATTTGAATATCCCCCATGTTCTTTTTTCTTAGTGTTTGGAACATAGAGATTTATATGCATGATATTGCGAAGGTCGAATCTCGCTCCGTGGGGCGAATTATCCGGTTGGACGATTTCGCTCTAGGCTGAATTATAACCTTAATCCCACACAAAAAAAGGCCTTTCCTCCGAAAAGGATTGGCCCCTCTGTTTGTTTATCCTTTAAATAGCGCCTGTGCAGCCTTCCAAATAATGGTGATGGCAAAAATGAGAACGATTACAATTCCGATTACGTCTAGGAATGTTTCAAGACCGGAGAAAATAGTGTTTGCCACAGGAAGTTGGATGAAAGCAAAACCGGATAACATGGCGATAAAGAATAAGAAGTAGCTATTCTGCATGAAAATCCCCCCTTTCTCTTCTAATATATGTGCGGCCGTTCCAAAAGATTGTACTTTTATGAGGTAATTATCGCCTTTTTTTTCATATACATTTAACAAGGGGGGAATGAAATGCTGGAATGGGTTATCACGTTAGGCTTTGTTGGTTGTCTAGGTTTAGGTGGTGGAGTGTTTATTCATTTTGTGAAAAGTGGATTGAATTTAGAGGATTCATCGAGGATTGATCCACTTCCGGAAATGGACGAGTAAGATATGAAAAGACGCTCAACCGATTGGTGAGCGTCTTTTACCATACATTATTTAAATACTGGTTCTTTGAATTGTGCCAATTTTTCCAATGAAGATTGCTGAACATCTTTATGGAGGCTGTTTCCATGTGAATCCATGGTAACAACTGCTGTAAATCCTTCAACGTTCAAATGCCACATTGCTTCTGGAATACCAAATTCAGTAAAGTTAACACCTTCGACGGATTTGATGCAGTCTGCATAATATTGAGCAGCCCCGCCGATTGCGTTTAGATAAACGCCGCCGTGTTCACTTAGTGCTTCTAATGTTTTCGGTCCCATTCCGCCTTTACCGATGACTGCACGGATGCCGAATCGTTTCATGATATCGCCTTGGTATGGTTCTTCACGAATACTTGTTGTTGGTCCCGCAGCCTTCACATGCCATTTACCTTCTTCGTCCTTCAGCATAACTGGTCCACAGTGATAAATGACTTGTCCGTCTAGGTCGATTGGTGCAGGATTTTCAGATAAGTGCTTATGGATAGCGTCACGGCCCGTATATATTCTGCCGTTAATATGAACTACGTCACCAACTTTTAATTCACGGATTTGTTCTTCCGTGATTGGTGCTTGCAGGGTGATTTCACGGGAAGCTTCAACGTCAGATTCTACAGCGGCTGCCACTTCTTCCTTCGCTGCTTTTTCTTCTTCTAGAGCAAAGTCGATTTTCTCGCCTTCTTGGTATAACCACTCATTGATTTCTCCTGTTTCGGGATTCACTTTCACACCTAAACGGCGGAAAGCCCAGCAGTTGTACGCAACGGAGACGAAAAAGCTTGCCGGAATACGGTGCATGACACCGATTTTACATCCAAGCAGTGTGGTTTCGCCGCCAAATCCCATCGTGCCGATTCCCAATTCATTAGCTGTCTTCATGATGTAATCTTCAAGATTACGAAGATCTTCATTCGGATTCACATCTTCATTACTGCGGAAAAGTTGAGCCTTAGCCAGATCATATCCGGATGAACGGTCCCCTCCAATACCAACGCCGATAAAGCCGGCACTGCATCCTTGCCCTTGTGCTTGGTAGACAGAGTGTAGGACACATTTACGGATTCCGTCCAAATCACGGCCCGCTTTCCCCAATCCTTCAAGCTCCATAGGCAGACTGTATTGAATGTTTTTATTTTCACAGCCGCCTCCTTTTAAGATAAGACGAACATCAATGTAGTCTTTTTCCCATTGATCGAATTTCATGACAGGAAGACCTTCCCCAAGATTATCCCCGCTATTTTCACCCGATAAAGAATCAACTGCGTTTGGACGAAGTTTTCCGCCCTTTGTCGCTAAAATGATTGCATTACGGATTGCGTCTTTTATTTCAAGTTGGTTCACGCCAACTGGAGTTTTAATTTTGAAAGTCGGCAGACCAGTATCCTGACAAATCGGTGATACATTGTCGTCAGCCATTGTAATATTATTCGTGATGGTGGCCAAGCTCAACGCTGAACGAGTGCCTGCATTTTCACGTTGTTTTGCGCTTTTTACCGCACGACGAACATCCTTTGGAAGATTCGTTGAAGTTTCAACGATAAGACTGTACATACTTTCTTGGAATTTTTGAATATCCAAATTTCTCTTCCCCCTCTTATTTCCCCTAGATTTAATCATTTCCCTGCTTCTCTATAAAGAGCGAATGATACAACACCCGTTTTATTATACATCTAACATAATCTTTCGAAAACAAGTAATTATTTTTCTTAATGAAAAGCAATTTGAAGAGGAATGTTCAAGCCGCAAAGAATAAGCCCATGAGTAAAATGTCATCACCAATCTTTACCTATTTATGATGAACGCAATCAATCATTATATATAAAAAAGGGATGACGCAGGTTGCTCGTCATCCCTTCATGAATATTAACATTGAAAAAATCATACTATCGAAACAGATATTATTCTTCGCAGGTTTTGAATTGTTCAACTTTGCCTTCCAAATCATCTATCATGCCGATTAAGCGGTCTATATCTTCCAATTCAGTATTTTCCGGTTCGATATGATCAAGAACCTCCATGAACATCGTGAGGCGTTCTTTTAAGTATGTTAATTGTTCGTTTTTACCTGTAATGGATTTTCCCATGAGGCACTCTCCTTCCGTTCTTCTTTCATCGTAACGAAATCTGCTTGAAAGTGCAATGGCAAGCTAAAATGCAGCTCTCCGCCATTTGACAATTTTTGTCCCCATTGTTCATAATGGGTTAGTGCATTATTACGTAAGGAGTTTTAAACATGTCAATAATCAAGCAAGATCTTTTAACACCAATTACACCCAAGTATGATCCTTGGGAAGCATATATGGACGTTGAACAATATGGAAAACTCTGCTTGACCAATGTGGAGTTCACTACCACCACCCTTTGCAATATGCGTTGCGAACATTGTGCTGTCGGCTACACACTTCAGCCTAAGGATCCGGATGCTCTGCCTTTGGAATTACTGATTCGGCGCCTTGATGAGATTCCTTTGCTTCGCTCGCTCAGCATCACTGGCGGGGAACCGATGCTATCTAGGAAACAAGTGAAGAATTATGTTTTACCTTTATTGAAATATGCCCGTAGCCGTGGGGTCCGCACACAAATCAATTCCAATTTGACCCTTGACTTGGAACGGTACGAGGAAATCATTCCTTATTTGGATGTCCTGCACATTTCCCATAACTGGGGAACGATCGATGAATTCATTGATATAGGCTTCGCCATGATGGACCGAAAACCATCACGGGAACAGCGAAAGAAGTTATTCGATAAAATGATTGAAAATTCCCGTGCCCTGACAAAAGCTGGTGTGCTGGTTTCTGCAGAAACGATGCTTAATAAACGCACATTGCCTCATCTTGAGCATATTCACAGACAAATTGTCGATGAAATGGGATGTCAAAGACATGAAATTCATCCGATGTATCCAAGCGATTTCGCTTCGGCACTTGAAACGTTATCATTGGAAAATATGCGTGAAGCGATCCATCATTTGCTTGATATCCGTGATGAAAATGTATGGATGCTTTTTGGCACCCTGCCATTCTATCCTTGCAATAACGCTAAAGAGGATATAGAGCTGCTTCAACGCCTGTATGGTTCACATAAAGTGACGGTTCGAAATGACCCTGATGGACGTTCAAGGTTGAACGTCAATATTTTCACTGGGGAAGTGATCGTGACCGATTTCGGGGACGCACCTACATTGGGAAATATCATTGATTCGCCATTGACCGAATCGTACGACACATGGATGAATTCGAAACTGGCCAATGAATTGAACTGCCACTGCCCGGCAGTCAAATGTCTAGGCCCGAATGTTCTCGTCAAAAATGCATACTACCCGATGGAAGACTTCAGGATCAGGAAGTCTTCCATATAAAGAAAAAACTCGCCAATCCGGCGAGTTTTTCTTTTTACCTAGGTTGCTGAGAGACAGTAAAGCTGAAGGAAACATGGTCCTGAACCGGTATCCATGCACCGATGCCTTGAGAAGTGATGTTCTTGATCGTTATGGTTCGCTTATTTCCTTTTAGGTTCAAATATACTTCCCCATATGTGACCTTTCCTTTTTCATTGACTGCAGAAGCATAACTGGATAAGTAACCAATCCTATTTGAAGCCACATTGTATACCTCATCTTTTTTCGTACCAGCTCCGATGATCGTTTCGAAAGCCAATGGCAAATTGGTCTTTTCTGTGGCTTTTAACAGCATCATCTTTTGAACATCCTCAGCCTTAGGGATTTTCGCGGTAAGACCGCCGCTCACTGCCTTCTGACTCTCCTGGATGTAACGGATCCTGTATGGAACTTCACCGCCGCGATTATCATAGTAATTCATATTGATCTTTTGGTATTCCCAGTTTGGGGCCGTTTCCGAAGACTCATAATTCAATGCCCAATGACCAAGGTATATGGTCGCCCTGTAACCAAAAGCAAGCGGAGCCTTTGCAATTGCTGATTCATTCAACATATGAATGAGTTCTGGATTTTCAATCTTTATATCCGACGAATCGATCAATTGTTTGGCAAACTTACTCGGCTGCAGCATTGGAAGATCCTGAGTCGAGTTCGGATACGTATTCTCCTTTGCAATATTCAATACGGAAGGCGGGATATTCACCTTTTTCGGAGTTGCTTTATCTCCTGGTTTATTGGCTGCAAAACTTACATTCGCCTGAATGAAGGCAATTAGGGCAATCATCGTAATAAGAATAATTCTTTTCATGCTGTCGCTCTCCTTTTGAGGGGTTCAATCATTTTGTTTATAGATTTTGTTTTTAGCCAACATTCTATACATTTCATTCTGCTGTCGAATTTGTAATATATTTTTAAAGTTCAGAATATTTACTTTTTAATCGGAATCGGTTATACTTAATTTACATTATAAAAAGGAGGCGAAATCGTTCATACCTATTACACTTTCAGGAGGTATGCTTATCGAACAATCCATGACACCCTTTTAAAGGATGACAGAAAACGAATTCGCCCATACTTAAATCTGATGTAAAAGGATGGTGTAACACTCTAGAATATTTTCTCAACTTTTACAAAAGCATGATGAAAAATTTTGGAAAAACTTATGAATGGTAATTTACTAATATAGAAATGACTCTGCTAAATCTAACCTGAGCAGAGTCATTTTTATTTATATAAAAGAAGACCTTCCGCATCGGAAGGCCTGCATTATTATAATAAGTAAAATCCAATCCCCATGATGAAGTAGGCAGCCAATAGGGTAAGGCCTTCAAACCAGTTCGTTTCCCCGTCATTCGAAATCATGATCATCAGAAAGACTGCTGAAACCATTGAAATCAGTTCTGGCCATGTGAAAATTAGCGGCATATGAGTTGGATACATTAACGAAATCAATACTAGTACAGGAGCTACGAACATCGCTACTTGAAGTGTGGAACCAACGGCAATCTCCACAGCAACATCCATTTTATTTTTATAGGCCATCATGACGGCGGACGCATGCTCTGCCGCGTTACCCACGATCGCAACGATAATGACACCGATGAATAACTCTGTCCATCCGAAGGTTTCCCCCACTTCGCTGAAGGTATGTACAAGCTTCTCCGATACGAACGCAACAGCCAATGTAGCGGCAGCAAGTATTATAATTGCCTTTTTCTTACTCCATTCCGGTTCTTCCTCTTCATGTTCCTTCGTTTTCTGGTTATGCTGATATACCCCGCGGTGAGTAACCAATTTAAAGAATAATGCAGCAAGATATAATAAGATCAAAATGATGGAAATTCCGACACTTAACGACATCGTACTTGACTCACTCATGTTTTGTGTGAATACTTCCGGTATGACGAAGGCTACAATAACTGCAAATATTAACAGCCCGGCATTATGCCTGGCATCAAAAACATTAAATTTCTGCCGTTTGTATTTGGTCCCTCCGATGAAGAACGAAAGGCCAGCCACCAACAATAAGTTTCCTAAAACGGAACCAGTCAAAGACGCCAATACAACACCAACCAGCCCCGCCTTTAACGAAAAGACCGATATGATCAATTCAACTGCATTACCAAAGGTTGCATTCAATAGACCGCCAATCCTTGGTCCCATAACAATCGCTAAGCTTTCAGTCGCCCTGCCCATGAAGCCTGCAAGCGCGACGATTGTTAAGCAATATACTATGAACATGATTACGCTCGGCCAATGCAATAAAGACCCAAGGACAGATAATGGGACGCCTAATAGTACAAGCCCCAAAAATAATTTATTCACGATACTTCTCCTCACAATCCTATAGTTCTTTTCATATAACAAAAACTATCATACATAAACTTCGGGCAAAGACAAAGGAAAATTTTTCACCGCTCCTCTTCTTGTCAATATTTACCCAAATCCCTATTGCTTAATCCTCTTTCTAAGATGTAACATCAAAATTGTACACATTTCTTAGGAGACATGATTTTATGAATAATAAACTGCTTTTAAGTGTTTTAATCTTTATTGTCGGCATATCAGGCTTTTCTCAAGGAATGCTTCTGCCGATCATTGCCATCATTTTTGAAAATGACGGAATTAGTTCATCCTTAAACGGGTTTCATGCCGCCTCCCTTTATATTGGGATTCTGTTGATTTCTCCTTTTATGGAAGCGCCACTCCGTAAATATGGGTATAAACCATTGATATTATTTGGCGGGATAACGGTCATTCTCTCTCTTGCCTTATTTCCTGTTTGGAAATCATTCTGGTTTTGGTTCTTACTACGTTTCTTCATTGGAATCGGCGATCATACACTCCACTTTGCTACCCAGACATGGATCACTGCCATTTCACCAATAGCGAAGCGCGGTAGAAATCTCGCTATTTACGGACTTTTCTTCAGTCTTGGCTTCATGGTTGGCCCGCTAATGACGAAGCTTCTCGAGATTAATCAGTCTTTGCCTTTCATCTTTACATCCATACTCAGTCTTCTTACTTGGTTAACTGTTTTCCTTATTAGAAATGAGCTTCCTGAACAGGATGAATCTGAAAACACATCATTTCTGGGCACACTTAAAAGGTTTACGAAGGTGAGCCGCATAGCTTGGGTCGCTTTTTTACTTCCTTTCACTTTTGGCGTGCTCGAAGCATCATTGAATAGTAACTTTCCAGTTTTCGCCCTGCGCTCCGGAATCGATTTAACTGCGGTATCCATTATAATTCCGGCATTTTCAGGCGGAACCCTGCTTACACAGATTCCCCTGGGAATGATCAGTGATCGCTTTGGCCGGCGAAAAACCTTGCTGACTATCCTCTTTTCGGGCTTTACCATATTTTCTCTAGCAGGGATTTATTCTTATTCAGTGCCTGGACTATTCATCTGCTTCATGCTTGGAGGTATGATGGTTGGTTCGACTTTCTCTCTGGGAATCAGTTATATGGCAGATCTGTTACCTCGAAACCTTTTACCAGCAGGAAATTTATTATGCAGTATTTTCTATAGTCTGGGCAGCATCGGCGGTCCATTCTTTGGCGGCCTTGTAATAGATCATGTACACAGTGGGAATTTTTTTCATATGATAAGTATCATGCTTTTCCTTGTCTTTATTTCATTGGCCTTTTTTAAGGAGAAACTGCCTGCATCTGTTATGTAATATAGTTTATTATCTGGACAATTCCATTTATTATTCAATTTGCATGGTATTTACAATAACCCTTGTATATTGAAATAACTGGGATTTTATATTTTTTACTAGATTAGAATCATTCTTCTTTATTTTTGAATAGGATATGTGGTAATATAATATTAACAAAAGGGACATCACGTTAATAAATCTTTGTAATCATTGCTGTCATCGCAATTACGATGGCAGCTTTCATATTTTATCCAGAGAAATGACGTTGATTATCTTTCTCAATTAGATATTATACAAATGATAATCCATATCATTTACACAAAAATAGAAAAGAATTTGGGAGGGAATCTTATGACTACAGATACTAAACATTTAACCCAACCGGCTACATGCAAAACCTCTTGGTTGGAAAAGGCAAAACCTCATTTAGAACTTATTGCTGCATTATTCAGCGGTTTATTAATAGTTTTGGGCTGGGCTCTTTCAAAGAACGGAATGGAGTCCACTTCCATAGTCATATACTTAGCCTCTTTCCTGATTGGCGGATACGCCAAGGCAAAAGAAGGCATAGAAGATACGATTGCCGACCGGGAATTGAATGTTGAAATGCTGATGATTTTTGCCGCCATCGGTTCTGCGATCATCGGATACTGGACGGAAGGTGCCATATTGATCTTCATCTTCGCTTTAAGCGGTGCACTTGAGACATACACGATGAATAAAAGCCATAAAGAGATTTCGGCGCTTATGGACTTACAGCCAGAAGAAGCTCTGCGCATCACTAAAGGATATGAAGAGACCGTATCCGTTTCCCAGTTGCTTGTCGGGGATCTGATTTTAGTGAAACCAGGAGAGAGAGTTCCTTCTGATGGAAAAATCACGGACGGCCGTACCAATCTAGATGAAGCGGCCATCACTGGTGAATCCATACCAGTCAGCAAATCCTTGGATGATGAAGTTTTTGCGGGAACGGTTAATCTCCGTGGGACGATTACCGTGGAAATTACCAAACCAGCAAGTGAAACATTATTTCAAAAAATAATCACTCTCGTTCAATCCGCACAAAGCGAAAAGTCCCCTTCCCAGCTGTTCATTGAACGGTTTGAAGGGACTTATGTAAAAGTCGTATTGACAGTTGTCGGCTTGATGATGTTCGTACCACATTTCATATTGGGCTGGAGCTGGACCGAAACATTCTACAGAGCGATGATCCTGCTCGTTGTCGCTTCTCCTTGTGCCCTTGTGGCATCAATAATGCCAGCTACACTTTCTGCCATTTCAAATGGCGCCCGCCATGGCATTTTATTTAAAGGCGGCATCCATCTTGAGAATCTAGGAAATCTACAGGCTATTGCCCTAGATAAAACCGGAACATTGACAAAAGGTAAACCAGAGGTAACTGATGTTATCATCCGCGAAGATTTAAGCGAAGAAGACTTCTTATTTCATGTTGCTTCTGTTGAAAATTATTCAAACCACCCTTTGGCAACATCAATCGTACGTTATGCTAAAACGAAGTTGCAAAAGGACATCATTAAACCGGATAACATGGAAGATATCTCAGGTAATGGGGTTCAAGCTTATTTCAAAGACATGCTTTGGCAAGTCGGAAAAGCTGATTTCGTCGGCCGCAGCGAAGCCGAACGATTCAAAAACGGCATTGCGCTGACATTTGCTGAACAAGGCAAGACAATTGTTTATGCTAAAGATGATCTTGGGATTGCCGGTATAATCACTTTGAAAGATGTCGTGCGTGAAGAAACGATCGCTGCCATCGAAGCTTTGAAAAATGAGGGGATCCATACCGTCATGCTGACAGGTGATGGTGAAAAAACCGCTAAAGCGATTGCGTCGGAGACCCATATTGATGCATATATTGCCGAGTGCCTACCTGAAACCAAAGTGAATGAAGTGAAAAAGCTGAAAGAAAATTTTGGTACAGTAGCAATGGTTGGGGATGGCATCAATGATGCACCTGCACTGGCAACAGCTTCCGTTGGAATCGCAATGGGTGAAGGCACGGATGTTGCCTTGGAGACAGCTGATGTTGTTCTGATGAAGAATGACCTCCCGCGTATCGCGGAAGCCGTCAAATTATCCAAGAAGATGAATCGAATCATCAAACAAAACGTCATTTTCTCGATCTCGGTCATCATGATTCTGATAGCATCCAATTTCCTTCAATTCCTGGAACTTCCATATGGTGTCATTGGCCATGAAGGAAGCACAATCCTTGTTATATTGAATAGCTTAAGACTTTTGAGAAACTAAAATGAAAAAGAAGGAGCCTAAAAGGCTCCCTTTTTTATGTTCGTTTCATTAATGATACCCGTTCTTACCGTTTGCTGAACCTGATGTTTTATGGTTCGATCCTTTTTTTCCTTTTTGCTTTGTGCTGCCATCCTTTTTACTCATGAAAGAACTCCCCCTCTACAAAAGTTATGTCATTTCTTGAATAGTATCTGCTTCAGGATAGTCCTCTATTACGGGAACTCCAGGAAGATCATTTACATTCTGGATTTTCCTTTTCACTTAACAGGGCATTTATTTCCCCGCCCAGTATGATGATGAGCCCAGATAAATAAAACCAGACCATTAATACGATTATTCCTCCAAGACTTCCATATGTCGCCGAATAATTAGCAAAGTTCTCCACATAAAAAGAAAACAAAAGGGAAACGAGGCTCCATCCTGCCGTTGCAAAGATAGAACCAGGCAATACGGTTAGGCATTTCAGTCTTTTGTTGGGCGCAATCCAATAAAGGATCGTGAACACTATTAAAAATACAAGCGTGCTGATCACCCAGCGCAGTTGATTCCAAATGATTAGAAACTCATCGGATTGTCCAATTTCAGCAAATAGGAATACTCCGATCTGTTTTCCGAATATCGGAAGCAATAAAACGACAATAAACACAAAAATCATCGCTAAAGTGAGAAGAATCGACATTCCCCGGGAAATAAAGAAAGTTCGACTTTCTTTTACACCATATGCTTGATTAAATGCTTTAATGATTGCATTCATCCCATTCGAGGCCGACCATATGGTTCCAATGACACCAAACGACAATAAAGTACTATTCGCTTCCATCACTTCCGAGAGGTTAGCCTCAATTATTTTCATCGAACCCGCGGGTGCATATGTACTTATAGTATTTAAAATATCTTCTTGGGAAAATGGCAGATAGGCCAATAAAGTGAACAAAAAAATAAGTAACGGAAACAGGGAAAGCAAAAAGAAATAAGACAGCTGTGCGGCAAGTCCCGACACATCATCCATCTGTAACCGTTTTATGAATGTCTTGAAGAATGAGCCTTTCAGCCATTCTTTTTTACTGGCCATACCCCCACCCCATTTTTTAATTTGAGGAAACCCGTCCTTGCGGATCCTGACTTGAAGTCGAATCTTCCGGCTCTGCAGCAAAGACTTCCTTCGTCTCTATCACCACTTGCGCAACTTGCGATGGAATATCTTTCATTTCCTCCACCTTTTGGGAAATGAATGATACATCATCGGAAATTTTTTCAACAGTGGAACGGACCTTAGATGATGTTTCACGTACTTGTGAAAGTACCCCATTGGGATTCTTCACTAATTCTTTCATATTACTCAAGCAACTTTTGCTGTTTTCCAATACCGAATAACGCGTATTTTTATCAAAAAGGCTTACTGCAGCCCCTGCTAACGCCCCGATAAAGACCGCTTGCATAAATTTACTTTTCTTGGCACATTTATATTCTTCTCGAATGTTGCTCATATATTCTCCTCCTCGTCATATATTGGTTGATGATAATGGTAGCTATCTCCATTATACAATGTTTAAAAAAGTTTTTTCCTATCTTTTCCCAAACTCTCTCACTTTAAAACGCAAAGACGACAAAGTGAATTGAGGCCCAAGCTTCGTTTTCCACCCGAATATTCATTGACTTCTAGGGGTAATCATGCAAAGATGTAAATAATTTAGGAACGTATGAAAGGATGAGGGGTATGGATTTAACACAAAACACAGCCGAAAGTGTCGAGTTTATGGTTGAAGCAATTAAGGATAAATTGAAGGTGATGAACTTCGGTGCAATCAAATCAACCCATTTTGATATCGAAATGTACGAAGAACTGCACGATATTTATAAAATGGTGATGAAAAAAAACAATTTCAGTGTCCGTGAAATGGAAGCTATCGCTGAAGAACTTGGAAGACTGCGTAATAAGTAACATTCAAATCCTCCCATTCCGGTGAGGATTTTTTCAATTTTTAAAGATTTCTGCTACATTTGATATAGAACTTATTGTTGAAAACAGACAGGAGTTGTAAGCATGGTAGATAGAAGAACGCCCATCAGTATCGCTGAAGCAGTGGAAAAAGTGATGAAGCATAAATTAGGAGGAGAAGTGGAGCTGATTCCCCTGGAAGAAAGTCAAGATCGTTTTTTGGCTCAAGATATTACAGCTACAAATGATGTTCCGCATTTTAACCGCTCGCCATATGATGGATTCACCCTCAGGTCCAGGGATACCGTTGAAGGGTCCATAAATAACCCACTCGAATTCGAAGTGGTTGAAGAGTTAGCTGCAGGTATGGTATCGACTATCCCCGTGCAAAAAAACCAAGTTGCAAGAATCATGACTGGAGCTCAAATGCCAGCTGGGTGTGATGCCGTAATTATGCTCGAGCTCACGAAGGAATTCGAAAAGGATGGAAAGAAGTACATATCATTTAAACGCTCACTTAAAGAAGGGGAAAATGTTTCTTTTCAAGGTGAGGACGCAAAGAAAGGGGATCTTCTTGTAAAAAAAGGAACAGCGATCAATCCAGGGATCATCGGCTTACTGGCAACATTCGGTTATGCAGAAGTCCCTGTTGCCAAAAAGCCTGTCGTCGGATTATTCGCTACTGGTTCGGAACTACTTGATGTTAATGAACCATTGCAGCCCGGGAAGATTCGCAACAGCAATTCGTATGCCCTTTCCGCTCAAATACGGAGGGCGGGAGGAGAAGTCCGTTTTTATGGAAAGCTTAAAGATGAATTCGAATTAAGCTACGAAGCCATTTCAACGGCTTTGGAGGAAGTCGATCTACTCATTACAACTGGAGGCGTTTCCGTCGGTGATTTTGACCTTCTCCCAGATATTTATCAAAAATTGGGAGCAGATGTCTTATTCAACAAAGTGGCCATGCGCCCTGGCAGCGTGACGACCGTAGCCGTATATAATAACAAGATTTTATTCGGTTTATCCGGTAATCCATCCGCCAGTTATGTCGGCTTTGAACTATTTGCAAGACCCATCATCCGCACCATGCTGTTTTCGGAACATCCGCATTTACGAAAAGAGACTGCTCAATTGGCAGAGGACTTCTTAAAGCCCAACCCATTCTCACGTCTGCTTCGAACCCGATTATTTTACGAATCCGGCCGGTTAAAGGTAATTCCTAGTGGTGTGGATAAATCCAATATTACAACAAGCCTGGCTGGTGCCAATTCATTGACTGTCTTACCTGGGGGGACCCGTGGCTTTCAAACTGGAGATATCGTGGACGTTCTGCTTCTCGATGACCAAGAAGGAAGCAAATGGCCTTGGTAAAACCCTTTATTTTTCAAGTGGTTGGCTACCAAAATAGAGGAAAAACGACATTCATAACGAATATAATCGAAAAGCTTCGCGCAGTAAAATTAGAAACAGCCATTTTAAAACACCATGGGCATGGCGGAAAACCAAATATCACTGGTATGAAGGATTCCCATAAACACTTTCAGGCTGGGGCAGCCGCTTCACTTGTTGAAGGAGACGGGACAATAGAATTGCTCGGCAATTTCAAGGGCAAAGCCCCTATCGCTGAGTTGATTCAATTATTGGGTCTATTTCTCCCCGATGTGATTTTAATTGAAGGTTATAAGCATGAGGACTTTCCTAAGGTCATTATAATCAAAGAAGAGAGTGACCTCCCGCTATTGGAAAGACTTACGAATGTCAAAGCAGCGGTGGCTTGGCCTGAATGTCTGGAACGAACCAGGGATCATGCTTCAGTACCCGTCTTCCCTTTGGATTCGGATCAATTCATTCCATGGTTTTTAAAACAAATATGAAGGAGGGCACAATGTTCATTCAATTTCCCTTAGAGAAACGCCGCAAGATGATCGAACGTATCCAAGAATATGTGTATCAGGAACATGGCAAGGAAATCGGTGAAATCGCTGCTGAAAATCACTTGCAATTCATTTTGGAAAACATCGCTCCCTTTATTTATAATGAAGGTATTAATGATGCGAAAAAAGTGATTGAGGACAGATTAGGCAATATTGAAGAGGATTTGTATTCATTGGAACGACCGATTGATTAAAATGAAAAAACAGCATCATAATTGATGCTGTTTTATTACGTTCATTGTTCTGTCAGAATAAGCGGACCGTTTTTCGTGATGGCAATCGTATGCTCATATTGAGCAGAGTATTTCCCGTCTGCAGTGGAAGCCGTCCATCCATTCGCATCCCTGCTGGCTTTATATGTACCTACGTTTACCATTGGTTCGATAGTGAATACCATACCTTCTTTAAGACGCGGACCTTTATTCGGCAGCCCATAATGCGGAACTTGCGGCTCTTCATGAATGACATTTCCTATCCCATGTCCGATGAAATCACGAACGACCGAGAAGCCTTCCGCTTCGACATAGGTTTGAATGGCATGACCAATATCACCAATCCGATTGCCTTCCACACACACTTCAATCGCCTTATATAAAGATTCCTTCGTCACATGCACTAAATGTTCAGTTTCCTTGGAAACCTTTCCGACCGTATACGTCCAGGCAGAGTCGGAAAGGGCCCCGTTATAATTGACGACCATATCAATCGTTACGATATCTCCATTTTTCAAAGGGGTCTTACGGGGGAAACCATGACAGATTTCTTCATTTATGCTGGCACATGTCGCAAACTCATACCCCTTGTAACCCTTTTGTTCCGGCTTCGCTCCATGTTTTTTTAAGAATCCTTCGACAAATTCTTCTATTTCCCATGTTGTCACACCAGGAACAATCAGCTTTGCAATCTCCCTATGACAAGCTGCCAAAATTTTACCCGATTCATGCATCGCTTGAATTTCACGCGCAGATTTTAATACAATCAATCGTGACACTTCCTTTTTTATTCGTCTCTCCTTTTATTTTACTGCAAAGATTGAAGTATATGAATCCTTTAAATCTTATTAAATAAAAAATCCCGGCAGCTGCCGGGATTTTTCATTATTTCAATAGATTAAGCGATTCCCGGTTAAATGCCGGAAGATCATCTGGCGTCCTGCTGGTTACAAGCTGATTGCCGCATACAACGACCTCTTTGTCCAAATATGTGGCACCTGCATACTCCATATCCACTTTAATGGATGTATATCCTGTTGCGTGGCGTCCTTCAAGTGTTTTCGCTGTAATCAGCAACTGCGGTCCATGACAAATTGCAAATACAGGCTTTTTATCATCCATGAACGATTTGGCGAACGATGCGAAGCGTTCATCAGCACGCAGTTGATCAGGCGAGAACCCTCCGGGGATGAACAATGCATCGAAGTTCTCTGGTTTCACCGAATCGATGCTTTCATCAATCTCTACTTCTACTTCCCCTTGTTTCCCTTTAACGATTTTCCCTTTTTCCATTTCAATCGTCGTAACCGTATGGCCGGCTTCTTCAAATGCATTTGCGGGTTCACTGTACTCCGAGTCCTCAAACATATTCGTTACTACACATGCGATATTTTTACCCATGAAAATTCATCTCCTCAATTTTTGATCGAATGAACTTACTTTGTACTTTAATTATGTTCCCTCTTGCAGCATGAATAAAACACAATTTAAAGATGTCACTACCAAAAATCATTTCCGTTCATTTGAGTGAGATCCCGCTAAAATTTCTGACATTCTTTCGGAGGTTGCTACACCTCGGCTTTAAAATCTGAAAAATAAGGGGTCCCTGACCTCTTTTCTTTTCCCAAACCTGATCAATGTTTGGGATACTGGCCAACAACGTGTATGGCATTGATGATTCTTTTGTTGATCCACTTCCTGTTCTCTTCTGTATTCAAATTTTCCAATATCCTTTTCCGCCGTTCTTCCGTGGTTACATAGTAATTAGGCAGGTTATTCAGTGATAATGTGATGATGTCATTTTTACATTTGCTGCACGAACAAAATGTTTGGTATTCCATACCTGATATTAAAACCTTGACCCATGTCACAACGATCTCTTCCATCACGTTTGTATATTGTCTTTCCATACATTCTCCTTCAAGAAGAAAAACCCGTCCATATCATGGCAGGTTTTCACTCATTTATTGCTGTCCCTTGGAACAATCAGGATTTCAACTCTCCGGTTTTTCGCTCTTCCTATTTTCGTTGCATTAGAAGCAACCGGCTTGAATTCCCCATGTCCCTTGGCACTGAACATTTCGGGATCCAACTCTTTATTTTCGAGGAGAAGTTTCATGAAATTCACGGATCGCATCACGCTCAGTTCCCAGTTGGATTTATACCGGGAATTTTTAATTGGAACATCATCGGTATGTCCGCTTACGATAATGTTTCTGGGCAAGTCCATGACCAGTAAATCCGAGATTTCCTTAGCGATTTTTCGGTTTTCACTTTTCACTTCAGCCACACCCGATTCAAACAGCACGTTTTCCCTAATTGAAATCAACATGCCTTCATCCGTAAGGTTCGTTCCCAATTTATCCGATAAATCATTCTTTTTTATATAGGCATTTACACGTTTCTGAACTTCCCTAAGTTTTTCTTGTTCGTTTTTCCCTAACTTCTTAAGATCTTCTGCCCCTGATCTTTGCTCTGGTGATGTAGGCTCATTGCTGGGGGAATCACTTGGGAATTCCATAAAACCCGTCCCGCTCGTAAAGACCTGGTTAAATACATTGGACAACTGCTGGAACCTTACTGCATCAACCGAACTTGAAGCGAATAAGACGATAAAAAGCGCAAGAAGCAATGTTAAGATATCGGCATAAGGAACCAACCATGATTCATCGATATGCTCTTCATGCCTTTGTTTCTTTTTTCGCCTAGCCATCTTCTCTCACATCGCCTTCTAACCACTTTTTACGATCTCCAGCAGGCAAATATGATGTTAATTTCTGTTCAATCGTCCTTGGCGCTTCCCCTTCGATGATCGACAAAATCCCTTCTATCATCATTTCTTTAATCCGGACTTCCTGCTTAGATTTCCGTTTGAGCTTATTGGCAAAAGGATGCCATAACACATACCCCGTGTAAATCCCCATCAAGGTTGCAACGAAAGCGGCAGATATCGCATGTCCCAATGCCTCCGAGTCAGCCATATTCCCCAATGCAGCAATCAGCCCGATTACTGCACCCAATACACCAAGTGTCGGTGCGTATGTTCCGGCTTGACTGAAAATCGCTGCCGCACTCAGATGACGTTCTTCCATCGCGTCTATTTCCTCTGCTAAAATATCACGAATATAATCGGCACTCTGACCTTCTACTGCAAGATTCAAGCCATTTTTCAAAAAAGTATTATCCACTTGATCCGAAATGCTTTCCAATGCCAATAAGCCTTCTTTCCTGGCAATGACCGCCCATTCCGAAAAAGTTTTTATTAATTCTTCAGGCTTTGTCAATTTTTGTTCAAAGAATAAAATCTTGAATATTTTTGGTAGTCTTTTTAATTCTGACAAAGGGAAAGCCGTTACGACAGCAGCTATCGTCCCTACAATAATGATCATAATAGCTGCAGGGTTAATCAACGCTGTAACACTAACGCCTTTCAACACCATTCCGACTAAGATGGCCACAATACCCAGAACTACGCCCAAAACTGATGTTATATCCATATTATTCACCCATTCATTTAAAGTCTCGTCTCCTCCTTATATCGGATGAAGTTAAAAAAAAGTGAGGATTATTTTACTAATTTTAAATTTAATTAAATCACCACAAATCCCACCTTTTCCACTACTTGTAAGGTCAAATTCAACAGCATATTTCAATAGCCCAGGTAAAAATTCCGTCGAAAATGGAATTTTAGGGCGTTTCGTTCGTGAGTTTCGCTTTGCGCCTGAAAATTGTTCATTTACTCTTAAGTTTCGGTGCTTTACTCGTGAGTTTCGCCGCTTTACTCGTGAATTTCGTGCTTTTACTCGTGAGTTTCATGCTTTTACTCGTGAATTTCGCCGCTTTACTCGTGAGTTTCGCCGCTTTACTCGTGAATTTCGCCGCTTTACTCGTGAGTTTCATGCTTTTACTCGTGAATTTCGCCGCTTTACTCGTGAGTGCTATCCTTTTATGGGCAACATGCTAAAAGTTTTCGACATAGTATTTCCATATTGAAAACAGGGACAAAGCCTGTCAGCTTTGTCCCTGTTTCTGCTTCCCATGGATTCTTCCATCCAACCATTTAATGATGGGTGATAGAAAAAATAAAATGAATAAGATCCTGAATAAATGAAAGCTTGTGACAACGGATAAATCCACATGTACAGACATGGCTGTGACTGCCATTTCGGCCACGCCGCCTGGCGCCATGCTCAAAAATAATTCGTTCGCCTGCAAGGATAGCATCGGAGCAAATTGAATGGATAGATAATAGCAAAATCCAATTAACAGGACATTACTGAGGAATACGGCCCCGAACATCTTTCTGAAAAGTCGGGGATTATCAACCTTCAGTGTGTAGCCTAAATGTGCGCCAATCAACAATTGTGAAAAGTTCAACCAAAAGTCAGGAATTTGCGGGGCACCTGGACCTACTAAATTAAATAAGGCTGCGGCCATGAGAGGTCCTAGTAAAAAAGGCAGCGGGAAATTCACCTTCTTTGTGATGTAGATGAATAATAGCAAGGTTGCCAACATCATGATTGCTAACTTTCCATCATATTCAAATAAGAAAAACGGCCGCTCCGATTTGGCCAATACCGCACCTGGTTCAGCTGACATTACATGGGTCACAAGCCAAGGAACAATGGATATCACAAGGATGACCCTTAGTGTTTGCATGAAACCTACAACCGTTTCATCACTATCCTTCATTTCCTCACTTAAGACCACCATCTGGGATAGACCTCCCGGAAAACTGCCAAGCATGGAAGTGCTCAATGATAAGTCCATTCGCTTCCCTATAAACCAGCCAGTCAAAACTGTAAACAAAATGATTGCGATTGTCGTAAAAAGCATAACCGGCAAATATTCAAGCATCTCATTTAACGATTGTTTCGTGAATGAACTGCCCAGTTGCAAACCAAGAATGACCAATCCTGTGCTTCTAAAGGTTTTAGACCAAAACATGTACTTCCCTAACTTCACTTTCGCAATCATCACCACGAATAATGGTCCTAGCATCCATGGTAAGTATATCCCAAGGCAATCAAACGCATATCCACCCAGGAAAGCTAGAAAAGATGTAAAGATGACTCTAAAACTCTTACTCTCGATTAAATTTGCACTCACAAAATTACCTTCTTTATCTAAGCGGATTTTCATCTATATCTTAACATAAAATAAGCTGGTCCAAAGCTGTCTTGCACCCTTTCAACTGAAGCGAGGGGTATGATGGGGAAAATACGAGGAAGCGAGAATTACTTTTGACTTGCGAGATTGGAAATGATTTGAAAATCTACCTTGCCGGTCATCCTGGGTTTCATTTTCCTTTTCTTGGATCATCGCTGATCCTTTCACATTTTTTTGCCGTCGTGGCCAATTTATTTGGCGGCTATTGTGCAGATCGATTTGGTAGTCAACGGCAAGAAATTGTATCCAAGCTTGCCCTTACACATATGAGGGGAAATATTTTGCAGCAGCTGCAATAGGCAGAATGTTGGCCCCGCTCTCCATCGCCAGCGCATTTTTATATTTCATCATGTTTTCACTCTATGAAAGGAACAGTTCGGCATTTCCACCATTTACTAGATTTCCCACCCCCACAAACTCGCTATAAAAGGTAGAATGAATATATAGGGGTCAAACTCTTATGGAGGGGTGACTAGATGTTATCAAATACAGAAATAGGCATTGACTTAGGAACTGCAAATACGCTAGTTTACAGTAAAAATAAAGGAATCGTATTTAATGAGCCATCGGTGGTGGCCATAGATATAGAGACTAATAAAGTATTGGCAGTCGGTGTGGATGCTAAAAACATGATCGGGAAAACACCTGGAAATATCGTTGCGATCCGTCCACTTAAGGACGGTGTCATTGCGGATTTTAATGTAACCGCGCAAATGCTTCGGGAAATCATGAAAAAAGCAAGTAAGGCATTAGGCTTATCGATTCGAAAGCCTAGTGTAGTGGTCTGTACACCATCAGGTTCCACATCAGTTGAGAGAAGGGCCATTCAGGATGCTGTCAAAAGCTGCGGAGCCAAACAGGTCCACCTTATTGAGGAACCAGTAGCGGCAGCAATCGGCGCAGGCCTGCCTGTCGAAGAGCCCATTGCCAATGTCATCGTTGATATCGGCGGCGGCACGACTGAGGTCGCAATCATATCTTACGGCGGCGTCGTTTCTTGTAATTCAATTAGAATTGGTGGAGATCAATTGGATGAAGATATCAGCCAATATGTTAGAAAAAAACATAATGTGCTGATTGGGGAAAGAACAGCCGAGGAAATAAAAAAAGAAATTGGCTACGCACTCGTTGAACATCCTGTGATCACCATGGAAGTTAGGGGCCGCGATCTTGTAACGGGTCTTCCAAAGCCGATTACAATATCATCCACTGACGTCCAGGAAGCCATCCAAGAATCGCTTCTTCATATATTGGAAGCAATCAGGGCCACTTTGGAAGACTGTCCTCCTGAATTAAGCGGGGATATCGTCGATCAAGGTGTCATTTTATCCGGCGGGGGTGCACTTCTCAACGGGATACAAGAATGGCTGACGAAAGAAATTGTCGTCCCAGTCCAACTTGCAGATAATCCGCTTGAATCAGTTGCCATCGGAACAGGGCTTTCACTTGAGGTCATTCACAAATTACAAAAAGCCGTATATTAAAATGATGAAGGAATCCCAACTTGGGGTTTCTTTTTTTTATCTACAAAGCCTGATGTTCCCATGATGCTAAAAATAATCTCCACATTTAAAGTTAAATAACTTCCCTGATATATTTTACCTCATTTGGGTAGAGAATAAGGAAAATGGTTTTTAGTTCGACAGTATGCGTTGCTTTTGGGAAAGATTATTTCTCCAGGACTAAACTCATGCAATGTAACATAAGTTGTGATACAATATAATTATGTTACATTGGTAAGAGGAGAAGATCTTATGGAATATGTAGAAGCCTTTAAGGATATCAATCAGATCAGCAAAATTAAAACATACTTACGAGCTCATTCCAGTCGGGATTATTTATTGTTCGTACTTGGCATCAATACTGGTATGAAGATAAATGAAATGCTCGAAATCACCGCCGCCAACGTTCTTGATGAAACTGGAAAAATCAAGGAGTTCTATGAGCAACGGATGGAAAATGACGAGGTCAACCAAATTTATTTGAACCTGAAAGTCCGAACTGCCTTACAAGAATACCTTAAAGGTTCGAAGGTTATCGAAGGTCAGTTTTTATTTCTTTCCCCTAAGACGAAAAAGCCGATTACACGTCAACAGGCGCACCGGATTATCCATGATGCTGTGGAAGGTGCAGGTCTGACGGGTAAATTCGGAGCAAGTTCGATGCGTAAAACTTTTGGCTACCATGCCTATAAACAAGGAGTTTCACTAGCCTTGATACAAAAGCATTACCATCATTCAAGTCCATCGGAGACATTAAAATACATCGGCATATCCAAGGAGAAGAAATTCAAGACGAATATTGACGTTAACTTATAACATTCTGTTATCTTCTGTAAACTCTAACCAACATTTTAAGGAGGAATTCCAGTGAGAATTAGAGAAAGTGAACTTCCTGGTATTGGTCAAAAATTTGAAATCATAACAAGGAATGATGAAAAGTTAGTAATCGTTATTCACGATGACGGCCGTAGGGAATTGTACCATTTTGATAGTGAACATGAAGACGTCATATCGAGCATCACCCTTAACGATCAAGAATCACGGCAAATGGCTTCCATCATAGGCGGAATGGTTTATAAACCACAGGCACTTGAAACGATTGAAATGTCATTGGGAGACTTAGTGATTGAATGGTTCAAAGTGGAACCTGGTTCCAAGGCCATCAATCAAACGATCGGTTCGATAGATATCAGGAGCAATTATAACGTAACCGTCATTGCCCATTCGAAAAAAGGAAAAAAACAACTGAATAATCCTGGTCCCGACTCCATCATCGAAACAGGCGATACCCTTGTGATATCCGGGGAAAGAAAAGATATCCGTAACCTGACAAGAGAATTATTGACCGACGAAAGGAGTGACTAAGCTCATATGGACCATTTAGTCTTTGAAGTGGGAACTGCCCTACTTCTAGTAGCATTGGCTGCTCTCGTTGCAGGTAAATTTAAAATCTCAAATGTTCCACTATTAATTATCATCGGGATGCTCGTTGGCCCTCATGCCCCACAATTCGGATTAATTGACCTACGTTTCATTGAAAGTGATGAAATCATAGCGTTCCTCGGACGTGTCGGTATCTTATTCCTTCTTTTTTACTTAGGTCTGGAATTTTCCGTTAAAAAGCTTATGAAGTCCGGGAAAAATATCGTGACAGGCGGAACGTATTACATTGTAATCAACGCCGGATTAGCCTTTGTATATGGTTTCCTTCTCGGTCTTCCTTTAAAAGAAGTACTAATATTAACGGGGATAATCAGCTTTTCATCCAGCGCCATTGTGGCAAAGGTGCTTGTGGACCTTAAAAGGACCGGGAACAATGAAACGGAGCTTATCCTTGGCATCATCATGTTTGAAGATATCTTCCTCGCTGTTTATTTATCAGTCGTATCCGGATTGGTATTAAGCTCCTCTGGTTCCATTTGGGGAACGTTACTTTCTACTTTTATCGCGATTGGGTATATGCTTGTATTTTTTGTTATCGCCCGGAAAGCATCTGGGATCCTTAACAAATTATTCAATATAACCTCTGATGAGATTTTTATCATCGTCGTGTTCGCTTTACTATTCTTCATTGCAGGTTTCTCGGAAACGATTCATGTTGCGGAAGCCATTGGTGCATTACTACTCGGCCTAGTCTTTTCTGAGACGGAACACAGCGACAGGATTGAGAAACTTGTCATTCCCTTTAGAGACTTCTTCGGGGCCATATTCTTCTTTAGCTTTGGATTGAGTATCGATCCGACGACGCTTGGTGGAGCTGTCTGGATGGTTCTTGGAGCTGTCATCATCACTATAATCGGTAACTTTGTTGCTGGTATGATTGCCGGACGCAAATCCGGTTTATCTCACAGAGCTTCCGCAAACATCGGTTTAACGATTGTTTCACGTGGCGAATTCTCCATAATTTTGGCAAACCTAGGCATTGCCGGCGGTTTAATGCCTATACTAACCCCGTTCGCGGCACTTTATGTTTTGACCTTAGCGATTCTTGGGCCGATCCTTACAAAAGAATCCAAACACATCTATAATATCCTAAATAAAGTCTTCAAATGGACCCCTCCTAAGGTTCCAAAGGAACAGGGAAAAGAAGTGCAATAGATAAAAAAGCCAGTCAAGCTGTCTGGCTTTTTTTCTGTTTACCTATAATAACACACCTGAAAAATCTTCCATAATTTCCTAGTTGTTATTATACTTGTTATAAAGGGGGCAAAAATCATGAATCTTTCTTTGAAAAGAGCCATTAGATATTTAATATTCCTAGTAGTATTATCGGGCGTATTATTGATAGGATTAAAGTACCAACAGCACCTATTTAAGCTTAGCCGCGAAACATATGAGATTAAGGGGTACTTGTTGTTCGAATCTTCATTCCCGATTTTCCTGGGCATGGTACTCGCCATTCCCCGAATTCTGCAAATTTTTTCAAAAAAAGGGCATTTGAAAGTGAATTGGCTAAGAATAGTCATCCTTGGCTTGCCATTCCTTTACTTTGCCATCATTCCGATTTTGTATTTCTCTGAAGCAGTTAAAATTGATTTGCCCCTCTCAAAGCTCGTTTTTGGTTATTTCGGCGTAAATGGATCCACCACATTAAATACGATCACTGGGGTAATTGCAGGTTATATCATTGTTACAAGCTTCTACAAGCGGGCGGATTAAACATGAAAGGGACTTCTTCTTTGGGCCCATTTCAATTCCTTTTAATTTTTGAGGATTAACTTACATGAACAGAGGGAAAAGAAGCAGATAACCTAAGTAACTATTCAGGAGTGATGCGAATGAATAAGTCGATTAAATTTTCAAAGGAACTGATTAAAGAAATAAAGGAAGATCGTGTAACGGGGCTGGCCGCTGAACAAGCTTATTACTATTTACTCGCACTATTCCCTTTACTCATTTTACTGCTGTCCATATTACCTTATCTGAATATTGATATTCAGACAGCCCTGGACACGATAAAAACCTTCATGCCTACGGAAACGATGGAAGTCATCGAGAAAAATATCATCAACATATTATCTGAACGGAACGGCGGCTTACTGACTTTTGGTTTCCTTGGCACCATATGGTCTGCTTCCAACGGAATGAATGCATTCATCCATTCCATGAATATCGCTTATGATGTTGAAGAAACAAGGAATTTCCTTAAAGCCCGCTTCATCTCCATTATGTTGACATTAGGCTTGGTCGTAGCATTCATCGTCATGTTGGGTCTCCCAGTCTTCGGAAAAGTCATCATCGATATATTACAGCAAGTCATTCCGATTCCTGAAGAAATGCAAATTTTATTCAGCTTATTACGGTGGATTATCGCGGTTGCAGTCATCTCACTCGTCCTGACTTTTCTATATCGCTTTGCACCTAATAAAAGTTTTCCCATTAAACATGTCATCCCCGGGGCAGTGACCGCAACTGTACTTTGGCTGGGAATATCACTTGGATTTTCATTCTATGTCAGTAACTTTGCCAACTATTCTTCCACATACGGCAGTTTAGGAGGCGTCATCATCTTGATGCTATGGCTGTATTTAAGTGGTCTGATCTTTGTGATTGGCGGAGAAATAAATGCAATCCTTCATCGCCAAAATTCCATTCCAAAAAAACAGTCACGTACGATCGTACATCCTGTCCCGCTTAAAAGATAAAATCATGAATTTCGATGGAAGAAACTAAGAAAGCGGCTATCCCATTTGAACTGTGCCCCATTTTACGGACAGTATAAAAAAGTGCCTAAGCAGCTAATAAATGGTCCCGGTATTGTACCGG
>NZ_JAWRYN010000297.1:0-323 GCF_046534585.1 Peribacillus sp. SIMBA_075
CATATGATGAGCGAAACGCGCACTGCCCATCAGCAAGGGCACCCTGACGAAAAAGAAACTTTGCAAGGCGCTCGCGGCGCAGACTATGAAGGCATGCGCATCCATAGCGTCCGGCTGCCGGGCTTAGTGGCACATCAGCAAGTGCTGCTCGGCGGCGATGGGCAATTATTGACGCTGCGCCATGATTCATTTAACCGCGGCTCATTCATGTCAGGCGTCAGTCTGTCGATTCGCGAAGTGATGGAGCGCAAGGAATTAATTTACGGCCTGGAACATATCATAGGCTAAAATAATGGAGGCGATTGGATGAACATCGCATTGGT
>NZ_JAWRYN010000298.1:0-323 GCF_046534585.1 Peribacillus sp. SIMBA_075
CTTGGCCATATGGCTATAATGCTGTTGAATTGCCGAAAGTTCTCCTGCCAGATTGACCGCCGTCGTTTTCCGGATGTATTGCAATGTACAATAGCCTTGCAAATAATGGGCATTCTCCAGCAGTGGATGCATGCGCACAATCTCTGAAACGATATTGGAGTTTTGGCAATATGCTTGGAACAATTCGCGAAATTCCTCGAGAACTCCGGGATCTCCTGAAATCAGAGGCCCTCCATAACCATAAGCCGATGTTATGTCATAGAGCGGCGGCCCAGCGATATCCGCATCGATTTTCCTGATGATGAAAGGGTAAATCACGCTTC
>NZ_JAWRYN010000299.1:0-323 GCF_046534585.1 Peribacillus sp. SIMBA_075
ATTCTATTTATGGGATTTGCGGCGCCATCAGGACTTGTGCTGTATTGGATTACAGGTAATTTATTTACAATGACGCAAACAATTGTATTAAGAAAAGTAATGGAACGTGAAGAATTACAATTACAAAAAGCTTAGAAAAACGCCGCTCGTGATGAGCGGTGTTTTTTATTTAAATCGTTAAGGAAATTTTAAGAAACCAACATTACTATTGGCATTGTATACGAAAGTGTACATGCTTTAGAACTATGAAGGAGGAAATTTCCTATGAAGAAGAAAACAGTTGGGTATTTAGTAATTGCAGGTGCTCTATCATTTGGAATTGT
>NZ_JAWRYN010000300.1:0-323 GCF_046534585.1 Peribacillus sp. SIMBA_075
TTCGATGTAATGTTCATACATAATGTCATCAATTGCTCGGTTATGTTCTCTTTCCAATTGTTTTTTCACGAGTTCGTATTCTTTCATGCCTCCGGACACTCCTCCTGTTTTATGCATTTAGATGTGTTTGGTTTTATTAGATGTACCCATTATATTCCTTTTGATTCCTTTTGACTAGGGTTTTTTGAATATTTATACCTACTCTTTGGAAAATAATTTGAAAAAGAACATTAAACCGGTTCATTTATCTCTTTATTGATTATACAGCCTTATTATTCTGTATTTTTTTAACAATATTTTCGCAAGGAAAAACCGCCCCCTTC
>NZ_JAWRYN010000301.1:0-323 GCF_046534585.1 Peribacillus sp. SIMBA_075
TGGAGTTGTGTATGTAATTGTAAATATGGCATCAATTTTGTGACCATCAAACTGAACTTGTTGATAAGGGCGAGTAATAATATTTTTTGAATGATATGTCGAAGGTACTCTTTTTGCCCTACGCCCGGCGTCAACACCAAACCTAGCAGATACAATTTCGGTAAAGTGATCATTTTGTAATTTTCTAAAAAAACGCTCTAAGGATCTAAGGCCTTTATTGTATGTGTTTAATGGATATTCATTTTCAATGATACCTTCATTTTTACATGCCCGAACGAATTTATCATGAATATCAATGATACGCATACGTGGGCGTTTTACAC
>NZ_JAWRYN010000302.1:0-322 GCF_046534585.1 Peribacillus sp. SIMBA_075
GGCCCTTCATGCGCCCGCCGCCTTGGCGAATTTTTTTGGCGACATGGCGCCCGTGAAGCAATTGTTCAATATTGCCTTCATCATAGACGCGCCCATTCTGGTCTATTGGCACGCCGCGTTTTGCCAGCACCATCGCAGCAAGCCCATAATCCTGCGTGACGACGATATCGCCGGGCTGCACACGGTTCACCAAAACAAAATCGACTGCGTCCGCCCCCTTTGATACCGTCAGCGTCTCTGCCCCGTCGCGGTGCATTTCATGGGACGTATCGCAAATAAGCAGTACCGGCCACCCGAAACGCTTGGCTAGCGCAATCGTCAT
>NZ_JAWRYN010000048.1:0-35560 GCF_046534585.1 Peribacillus sp. SIMBA_075
GAACACGGCAGTTAAGCTCTTCAGCGCCGATGGTAGTTGGGGGTTTCCCCCTGTGAGAGTAGGACGCCGCCAAGCCAATTAAAAAGATCAGCCATCCGGCTGGTCTTTTTTGCGGTTGTTATTTCTTCTGTCTCTTATGTTTAAACCTGTTAAAAGGTAGGAGACTCAAAAGATTATAGAACGTATATTCAGTATAGGAAAGTATATATGCTAGGACATACTTATAAATGCATCTAGTGATAAGTAAGCAAATAATTTCTGCTTCAATCTGTATAATCGTATATCTGTTTAAGGCATATGGACAGAATTCTTCGTTTCTGTAGGGAAATATGTTAAACTTAACGTAGTTCTGAAACTGTCATGGGGGAATAGCCGATGGATACCTCTGCTAAAGATGAAATGATTTTTTCGTTTGCTGAATGGTTGAGAGACCAAGGCAAATCAGCTAATACGATCAAAACGTATACTGGTGTCCTTTCACAGTTTTGTGACCAGACACAAAAGATATTGATGGAGATTCATTCTGAAGATGTTCAGGATTATCTTGACTATTTAGAAAATTGCAAGAAAAGTCCAGGGACAATCGAAAAACACTATATTGCTCTAAATGTATTCTTTAAATTTTTAGGCAAGCCACAAGTAATGCTTTCTGTGGAACGCAAGGTTAAAGAGCACAAGCTAGAAGTGCCTGAAACTTTAAGCATAAAAGAGCAGCAAATCCTGTTAAGAGATATAGAAGCGGAAGGAAACCTTAGGAACATTGCCATCGTCTACCTTTTGTTGCATACAGGAATTCGTGTTTCTGAATTATGTGACTTAAATGATCAGGACGTCATCATGGAAACAGAGCGAAATTATATACTTGTCAGGAACGCAAAAGGTGAAATTGATAGAACCGTTCCCCTGACACTATCGGCTATACAACATGTAAAAAATTATCTTCATTCTTTAAAAGAAAAAGCAGATCCGTTATTCATCTCAAGTTATAATCAAAGGATCACTCCGAGATCAGTTCAATATATATTAAAAAAATACAATGTTCATCCACATAAATTGCGCCATACCTTTTGCCAAAGGTTAGTGGATAATGGAATAGCTATACAAACGATATCCAAGCTTGCCGGTCATAAAGATTTAAATGTGACCAAGCGTTATTTAAAAGAAAAATCGCTGGATTTGGAAAATGCGATAGACCAGACTTTCACCAAACACTAATCTATAGAAATCAAAAAGGAAGGCGAGTTCTTTCCTTTTTTTGTTTGCATAAAAATCAGTTTTAAAAACAAACGAATTTCCTTGGAAATGACGACGAAAAGGGCATTAATGTTACGAGTGGCGGGATCTGGTGAAAAAAGAAGGAATCAAGTCATAAAGGCATTGTCTAGAGGGCTCAGAAAGCTGTATAGGACAAATAGTAATTGTATTTTATAATACATTATGAAAATGAAGGGTCGAGTAGAAAAATTCAAATGTATTATTATTGAATCAGAAAGGCTGTTTTCACATACTTTGTTGCTATTTACCAGGTAGTGAGTTGTGGTTGATTTCCCCTCCAGATGCTCGCTTTCCTTGGTGCGGGCGGTGAGCCTCCTCGGCGTAAACGCCTGTGGGGTCTCACCTGTCCCGCTGCTCCCGCAGAGTCTCGCACTTCCGCTCCAATCAACCTTAAATAGTTTCGGTTTTAAAACAACAATCTTTACGAAAAGAGCCATCAGAAAAGAAAGAGGGAATCCCTATAGTTAGGGATTCCCTCTTTCTTTTCTTTATTATTTAACTGTTTTTTTCTTCTTTTTACCTATTTTCATTATAACTTCATAAACTACCGGTACTATGACCAGTGTTAATAATGTAGAACTCACTAGTCCGCCGATAACGGTAATTCCTAAACCTTGTGATATCAATCCACTGCCTTCTGCACCGATTGCCAGGGGTATTAAGGCGCCTATTGTTGCAAGGGCAGTCATCAGGATTGGGCGTAAACGGGTGGAACCAGCTTCGAGTAAAGCTTCCCGAGTAGATAAACCTGATTCTTCATTTTTGATAACACGGTCCACTAATACAATGGCATTGGTTACGACGATACCAATAAGCATTAGGACACCCATCATTGCCGAAACGCTGATCGTCTCACCTGTAACGAATAGCCCTGCCAATGCCCCGATTACCGTGAATGGTAGTGAGAAGAGAATGGCTATTGGTGCTAAACCACCATGGAAAGTAACGACTAGGACAAAGTAAACGATAGCTATGGCTGCTAACATGGCGATTCCAAGTTGGGTGAAGGATTCTTGGATATCTTTCGTTACTCCGCCATAGTCTACAGAAACGCTTGCAGGAAGGTCTAATTTTTTAACTTCCTTTTGTACTTCAGCTGTTACTGCTGCTACATCATCCGATTTGATAGTTGCAGACACGTCGGCATAAATTTTTCCATCGCGACGGCTAATTGTATCGGACGCTTTTCCTTTTTCGATTTTCACAAGCTCTTTTAATGGGATTTCCATTCCCATTGGAGAAGAAATTTTCTTGTTCTCAAGATCTTTTTTATCTTTAAATGTCGTTTCTTCTGTCTCGACATATACTTTGACTTCTTCTCCATCTTTTTTAATAGTAGTTAAAGCATCTTCTTTGTTCGTATTTGCAATGGACATACCAATTTGTGCCGCTGTTAGTCCAACATCACTTAGCTTTTTCTGGTCTGCCACTAGTGTATATTGCTCATAAGCATCGGAAAGGCTGGTATCAACATCTTTTAAGTCTTTATTTTTCTTCATGATATTTTTAATATCATCGATTACAGGTTCAATTTCTTTTTGTGTATTTCCGTATACATATAGGGTAGTTTCATTACTTGATGTTGAAGTGAACTCTTGTTGTTTCCATGTTCCAGGTGAATTAAGGCTAGTTAAATCCTTTATGACCTTTTCTTTTTTGTCCCCGAAGTTTTTGGTGTCTTCATCATAGAGTACATAGAAGAGAGCTGAGTTACCCGAGCCGCCCATCATGCCACTCATCATGTTTTCCCCTAGTGTATATTGAACTGTCTTCACATCATCTTTATCGATGAAGTATTTTTCTACTTTTTCTGTTTGCTTTTCAATATCCTCTTTTAATTCGCCAGGCGCTGGAGTGTAAGTAACGATAATCGTTTTTTCCTCATCTGCAGGCATGAAGCTGACACCGATGCTTGGAATAAGGAATAGGCTCCCGACTAATAATACAATGGCTGTACCGAAAGTTATTAACTTATGGTTTAATGACCAATTAAGTGCTTTTCGGTAGAATGCAGATAGTTTGCTGGGTTTTTCTTCATGTGATTTTAATTCCTTTTTAGATAGTCCCTTTTTAAATAAAGAGTCTGCCATGGCCGGAACGAGTGTGATGGCGATTATTAATGAAGCGACTAATGCAAACACCATTGTTAAGGCGAATGGCATGAATAGTTCCCCAACAGCCCCTGTAACGCTTGCTAAAGGCAGATAAACGGCTACTGTAACGATTGTTGATGAAAGGATAGGGATGAACATTTCCTTAGTGGCTGATCGTATTAAGTCGCCGCCTTTTAATTGTTCGCCTTTTAAAGCCATTCTCCTGTAAATATTTTCAATTACGACAATCGAGTCATCGACGACACGGCCAATTGCAACTGTCATGGCTCCCAGTGTCATAACATTTAATGAAATATCCATTTGCTTGAGCACCAAAAGGGCTGCTAACAAAGATAATGGAATCGAAATGACGGAAATTAGAGTCGTTTTAAAGTTCCTAAGGAAAAGCATGATAACGATGACGGCAAACAGACAGCCGAAGATTGCCTTGCTAATCATGGTTTCAACTGAATCTTTAATCGGTTTTGCTTGATCTAGCGTAGTATGTACACTGACGCCTTTAAATTCTTCTTTGAAATTCGATATTTCTTTATTTACTTCGTCTACGATTGCAACTGTATCGGCATCAGGCGATCTTGTAACCTGGATTCCAATCGATTCGCTACCGTTTGTTCTTGAAACCGACTCAGCCTTACCGGTGACTTTAACATCGGCAATATCTGATAATTTGACATTTTGTACTTGGGCAGTACCCGATGCCATTTCAGGGGATAATTGATTGGTTTCGGGTATGGTTTGTGCTGGCGTTCCAGTTTTAGAACCACCCGTTAAAGGTATCTTTATATTTTTCAGGTCTTTTAATGTGGAAATGTTTCCATCCACAACGATCGTTTTTTCTTTATCATCAAAGTTATATATGCCAAGTGGCATGTTGATGTTTGCGGCCTGGATAACCTTCTTTACGGTCTCTTCATCGAGCCCATATTGAGCCATCTTTTCTTGATCGAATACAAGGCTCCCTTCATTTACTTGTTGTCCGGAAATTGATACGGAAGTTACGCCATCGATTCCTTCAAGTTTAGGTACTAACACCTCTTCGACATTTTTTGTAAGGGCTGGTAAATCCGAATCCTTATCTGTTACACTGAGTGCTACGACAGGAAAAGCGTTTAATTCTAATTTAGATACGCTTGGGTTATCCACTCCCTCAGGCAGTTCTATTTTCTCTAATGCTTCTTTCACTGCTTTTACAGCGTCGTCCATATCCGTATCATAATCATATTGTAATTGGATGGAAGAAACATTAGCCATGGAAGATGAACTGACTAATTCGACTCCTGGTAAATTTGTGACTTTCTGTTCAATCTGGTTTGTGAGTTTATCTGCTACTTCTTCAGGTGCAGCTCCTGGATATACAGTGGAGATACTTATTAATGGGGTCGAGATGTTTGGAATGGTTTCTTGCTTCATGTTTAACCCGGAGTATAAACCCGCTGCAACGATGATGATCGTAAGCAACCAGATTGCCAATTTATTCTTCAAGGAAAATTTAATTATTGAATTCAACTTGTACCCTCCATACTTTAAATTGTGACTAGTCGGTCATAAACTCAAATATATAGCATAGGGATTATGATTGCAACAGATAATATATGTTAGTTTTATCGTTGTGATTCCAAGGGTATTGGAATACAATTTGAAAGATATGACTGATTGGTCATATTCGGACCGAATTTTAAGAGATAGGATGAATTTGATGAATCAAAAACATAAAATGATTATAGATAAATCTGTAGAACTTTTCGCGGAGAAAGGGTATCATGCCACCTCCGTTCAGGAAATTGCTGAAAAATGTGGGATAGCAAAGGGGTCTTTTTATAATTATTTTAAATCGAAGGAAGAGTTACTCGTCTCCATTTTTAAATATTATTATGAAGCGTTGACGGACTCTTTACTTGATCTTGAGTTGGACGCTTCATTGTCTAGTAAAGACAAATTTTTAAGGCAAATCACTGTTCACATGGAGCATATGACGGGAAATACAAACTTAATTCAAATGCTGATGCAGGAACAAATGCTCCATATCAGCGAAGAACTTGATCGGTTTTTACATTATATCCATGAAGAGGGATTGATTTGGTTCAAGCGTAAAATCATTGAGATATACCCTGGACTTTCGGCCGACCTTCTGCCGGATTGCACAATAATATTAGATTCACTTTTCAAAGGATATATCGGAATATTGATCAGGAAAAAAAATGCTTTCGATGTGGAGTTGTTACCTAGCTTCATGTTGAATCGTATGGATTCAATTATTGCAAGCCTGCAAAACATGAAAGATCCTTTATTGAAACAATTTCCTTTACCAGAATGCTCACTGCGGGATATGAGCCCGAAAGAGGAAATCCATTCGATCATCAGCAGGATGTTGGAAGTGGAAACAAGTAAAAATAGGGAAGCTTTAAAGGCAATTCAAGAAGAGTTTTCAAAAGTTAGGCCAAGTCCCATTATCTTGGAAAGCCTTTTGTTGTTTTTGGAAAAAAATGAAAAACGAAGTCCTTTGTGTTCAAAGCTTATCTTAACGATGAAGGATTATTTGACGAATATATGAAGGCATTACTGAAAGGGGCGTATAGCCTCTTTTTTTGTTGATATCTTAGAGCTCAAAGCCATATGAATTTTTATATATTTGATTATGAATTAGTTTCAAAATGTGGTGTTTAGGAAAACGTATAGGTAGTAGGAAAATTCTTTCATTAAAATGGGGGCAAGGATCATGAGATGGAAAAAGGGAATGCTGATTTATAATAAAAAGGCCGGGAACAATAAACTTGAGAGGAATCTTGAGGAATGTCTCCCAGTAATAGCTCCTAATATTGATGAGTTCCTTATTCTACAAACGAAGGAAAAAGGGGATGCATGTCGATTCTGCTCGGAATATGGTGAAGACATGGATGTAGTTTTCGTATTAGGAGGAGATGGAACCGTACATGAGTGTGTAAATGGCCTTTCACCCCTTGGGAAGCGGCCGTTGTTTGGGATATTACCTGGAGGGACTTGCAATGACTTCTCAAGAACATTAAAGATTCCTCAAAATGTTCGTCAGGCTGCGGAAGCAATAGTAAATGGAAAAGTTCGTTCAATTGACATCGGTCAGGCCAACGATGACTATTTCTCCAACTTTTGGGGAATCGGGCTTATTACTGAGGCATCAAGCAATATTGATGTGCAGGAAAAAAACAGGTTCGGAAAGATAGGATATTTATTAAGTGCAGTAAGGACTATTGGTGATAATGCACCCTTTTCCTATAAACTTGAGTATGATGGGAATTTCATTGAAGGGGAAGCAATCATGATTTTGGTCTTGAATGGATGTTTTATCGGTACTAATTTACTCCCCTTTCCCATGGTTAGTCCAGACGATGGGATCTTTGGCGTTGCCATCTTGGAAAACGCAAGCTTTGGTGCATTTTTAGAAATAATAGCGATGAAACGTTCATGGATTGAAAATCTGAGCTCGGAGTCTGGTGTGACTTATGTGCAGGCCGGTAGCATGACTATTGAAAACAATAGGCCACTTGATGTGGATATGGATGGAGAGAGTTATAGTCAAACACCTACTCGAATTAAAGTTCTTGGCCATCATTTATCGGTATTAACTCCAAATTGGTGAGGAGGATTAAATATTAAGGATAAGTGTATGTGTTTTTTTTGTTTCATTCATTCCTTATTTCTGCATTTGTTTCCAAAATAAGATAAAATATAGGATGATATATCATTTTTTGCAGGAGGAACACATATGGTGTACCAGGTCAGATTGTTAAAGGGCATTTTAGAGCCTCATCGAAGTCGTTATCAGCTGCAAAATGCAGAGGCAGTCACACGGCTTGGATGGAAATTACTATTTTTATATTTTCTTAGTATTATAGTATTTGCTATTGGTGGTTATTTTGGCATTGGTTCTGAATCATTTTCTAAAGAAATCACGAAGATGAGTGTTAATGAATTTGAAGCAGGAAAGTTTTTGATATTGAGCGGCAATATAATAGCAAGCCTTATCTACCCATCCATTTACATATTTTTAGCAGCCCTTTTCTTTTGGATCGTTACCGATATCCCATACATAAAATTAGTTATCGTTCAAATGATCATTTTTGGGTTGCAATTATTGGAAAAAGCATTACTGATTCCTCTATTCGTATTAATGGATATAGGCAATGATTCCAACCTTTTTTCATTGGGAGTCATCGGTCAGTATTTTCTCAGAAGTGATTACTTTATTCACTTTTTCAGCGAAATCACCATTTTTCAATTTCTTATTATTGCCCTGCAATATTTCTATTTAAAGGAGTTTTCACAACGAAATAATTATTTGGTCCTTGTAATGATTGTTCTATTCTATCTGGCCACGTGGTTTGTTAAAGCCTTTTTAGCATACATCCAAGTGGGCGTATTTGTATAAGGCGGGTGAAAAGAATGAGTGGGAAATGGAAAATAACAGCGGTCTCCATTGCGTCGATTGTGTTAATAACCGTCAACACATACCTTATTGAAAAAAAAGGAAGCAAAGCGGAACGAACTGTTTTCGTGGAAAACTGGTCAATGGTAAAAAAAGATACAATTACGGATACTATTCAAACAAATGGGGTAATTAAACCTGTAGAAGAGTACGATATCTATTTTGAAACCAAGAAAAATGATTTTAAGAAATTCCTTGTAAAAGAGGGGGATGCTGTAGCGGCTGGCTCCTCGTTGTTTGAGTATACGACAACCGAACTTGATGCACTTAAAGCGAATTTGGAAGCGGAGAAAACTGCTGCTGAGGGAGAAATTGTAGGGATTGACGAATATATTAGGAAGTTAAGGGCTTTTCAAGGGGGCCTGACCCGTAATCCTGATAAAGCGGTCATTGATGAATCGGTGAAAAATAACTTGGATATTAATATAACAACAAGCTCTTCAGATCTTATTAAAAGCAACATTGAGCAAGAAATGTACAAGCAAGAACTCGAAAAAAACAGTTTGAATGAAAAAGTGAAAATGCTTGATGCTAAATTAAGTTCAATTGAGGAGCAGGCTAGCGCGATTGTAACGACGAGTGAAGCTGATGGTGTAGTTAAAAATATCAATAAAAACCTGAAAAACCCGATTATATCCATCGTTTCGACAAATATGGCAATTGAAGGTAATTTCTCCGAAGAGGAGATGAAAAAAGCTAAAGTGGGCATGACTATAAAAGCAAGTTCCTCTGATTTAAAAAAGTCATTGAAAGGAACGATAGGCCGTATCCATTCCTATCCAGCAGAAGAGCCGTCACTAAAAAAGGATAACAGATTTCCATTTCAGGCTTTAATCGAACCGGAGGGTGAAGAAACTGAATCTTTGTTGGTGGGATCCAAAGTCAACCTTGCTGTAATAACCAATGAGAAAGCTGGTGTACCCGCCATTCCCATAGAGGCAGTGCATTACCAAAAAAGGCCGCATGTCTACAAATTGACTAAAAAAGGCTATGTGGATAAACACTACATTTCAAAAGGGCTTAAAGCAGAAGGTAAGCAGGAACTAATAAAGGGACCGTCAGTAGGTGATGTCATCCTGCTAGAACCGAATAGGGTAGCGAAGAACCATTCTTATTTTATTACCCCAATTCAATTTGAAAAAGTGAAAATTGCAACTTATAAAAAATTCACCTCTAGGGAAAAAGTAAGGTATCTGTTACTTGGCATTTTGGAAAAATAACTGCTTCTTTCATAAAGAAAGGGGATGTCAAATTAGTTATTATTTATATATCCATATAGCTTAAATGACTAAAAATCGGGAAGTGTAATACTTGGTGAAATCATCTAAAATGCAGAATATTCAGATATATTTAAAGACTTTTTCTAAAATGGAAGAGAATAAACATTTACAGATTAACCTTTTTAGTATAATATTTTATTATAAGTTAACTCGCTTAATCTTATTCCAAGAACGGGGGAACCATTTTTGTGGATTTTAATCCACTAGGGGTGAATTCAGAAATGAAAGGGCAAATTGTGTTTCCAATTCCTAACCCGACAGCTAACCTCGTCAGCGTCTTTAAGGGAACATGTGTGAATATTCACGCCAATATGAAATCGACACATGAAGTGTCTTTTTTTTCGGCGTAAAGACAGAGTTTTTCAAAAAAAGAAAAATTACTTTCTTTCTATTAGTATCTTGTTTCCCTTACCGAGACAAAACGTTTTTGCATCAAAGACTTTATGGAAGGTGAGGAAAGTATATGAAGAAATTCAAGTTAAGTTTAGCTAGCCAAATTTTCATTGGTTTAATTCTAGGGATTATCGTTGGTGCCATTTTTTATGGTAATGAGACGGCCCAAAACTTTTTACAGCCATTCGGAGACATTTTCCTACGAATGATTAAAATGATTGTTGTGCCAATCATTGTATCAAGCCTTATCGTTGCAGTTGCGGGTGTAGGTGATTTAAAAGCAGTAGGTAAACTAGGAGCTAAATCACTTTCATACTTTGTGGCGGTAACTATGATTGCGATTGCTGTTGGTTTAATTTCCGCTAATATCATCCAGCCTGGTGCTGGCGTAAATATGAATCATCTGGAAAAAACTGACATCTCCACTTATGTTGATACAGCAGAAACTAAGCAGCATGAATCATTTGTAGATACACTTGTTCACATTGTACCATCCAATCCAGTACAAGCTATGGTACAAGGCGATATGTTAGCGATTATTTTCTTCTCCGTATTGTTTGGACTAAGTATTGCCGCGATCGGTGAAAAAGGTAAACCAGTATTCCGTTTCTTCCAAGGTACAGCAGAAGGAATGTTCTACCTAACTAATATGGTCATGAAATTTGCTCCTATTGGGGTATTTGCACTAATCGGTGTGACCATCTCCAAGTTCGGTTTGGAATCTTTAATTCCGTTAGGTAAGTTAGCGCTTTCTGTATACGGAACAATGATTTTCTTTGTAATTGTCGTTCTGGGTCTTATTGCAAAATTTGTAGGATTCAATATCTTTACATTGATTAAACTTCTAAAAGAAGAATTGATACTTGCGTTCTCTACAGCAAGTTCAGAAGCGGTTCTTCCGAAACTTATGGAAAAAATGGAAAAAGCGGGATGTCCGAAACATATAGCTACATTTGTTATTCCGACTGGATACTCTTTTAACCTTGATGGTTCAACATTATACCAAGCGTTGGCAGCTATCTTCATCGCTCAAATGTACGGAATCGATTTAAGTGCTTATGAGCAAATTACGCTAATGCTAGTGTTAATGATCACGTCTAAGGGTATTGCGGGTGTACCAGGTGTATCCTTCGTAGTTCTTTTAGCGACACTAGGAACAGTTGGTATTCCTATTGAAGGTTTAGCATTTATTGCCGGTATCGACCGTATTCTTGATATGGGACGTACAGTAGTAAACGTTATCGGTAATTCACTTGCAGCAATCGTCATCTCTAAATGGGAAGGTCAATTCAACCCTCCTTCCGATAAAGAATTAGAACAAGTTTCTTAATACAAAAAATCCAGAGTGATATGTCACTCTGGATTTTTTGTGTTTGAAAAGCGTATCCTTTATATTTGACGTGCCAGAAGGTGCAAACGAAAAGTTTTTTAAAGGGAAGCTTCCACATGAAAAGAATTAATGATAAAACCTTATTCAATTTTACCCGTCGTCAATTCCTCCAACTCTTTATTTTTCACTATTATGGATATTTAAAATTATCGAGTTCGTTCCTAAACCTTAGGTGATTATAGAGTTCAGGTATTCACATTATTTATACGATGCAGATGATGAATAATATTCTGGGTTATATAACTTACTTGAAAACCCAAAAGTTTGATAAAATAACATTATTGATTGAGAGCTCGGAGGGGACCAGGTTATGAAGAATGATAACAATGATATCTTATATATGCATATGCAGGCTTCCGAACGGTTTGTCCTTTTTAATGGACTCAATTTTCGCGAATTTGTCTATTCGCTGCCATATACCTTGGATTCCATCTTATTATTGAAACATCAATTCGATGGTGGGGAATACAATTTGAATGTCCAGCTCGATAGCGCTTCATCTGAGGATATTGCAAAGCTCGTTAAAGAAAATGTCCGGGCATATGGAGATTTCTGTTGGATTGATTTTGAAGAAGAGGAAGGGCTGGATGAATTGGATGGAAGGGAATTAGCTGAACTTTTATATTTAGGGCATGCAAAAACCCACCTTGATCCTCCATTTTTCCGTAAATTGAATAATCAGTTTGTGTACCTTGCCCAGGATGATGGCTGGTTCAACAAAATTTATTTTCGTTCACTTTCTACATATTATATGATGTTAGGGAGCCTGATTCCGCTAAAGCTGGAGCCGTTAAAAGTGGAGAGGACGTGGCTTGGAATCAGAAAGAAAAGAGAGCTGACGGCCATTCCTGCAGAAATCATTTCTTCTTTGGCTCATATTATGGCAGAGGGGCTCATTTTTTCCTTTCGGCATGTCAAGTACTCAAGAACGAAGATTGAGATACCGGCATGGGTGGTAGGGGATTATTTAAACATGGATGAGATGCATGATGACTTTTCGGATAGAAATATTAAGGAGCCGGATGTTTTTATCACCTTTAATCGAAAAGAAAAAGTATGGGAAAGTGTTATAAAAAATGAATCATTATTCTGATCCCAATTTCCGGATGCGTGGGTTGGATTATTTGATATCTTTGATTTTTTTTAGGTGTAAGACTTACTATCTATTGCATAAAAGATAAGGGAGGACACCGCACAGGAGACAGGGAGTTGTGGCTTTGGCCTATATTCCTTATTGGAAAAGCACCAATGATGGAAGTTTCGCTTTACCCCGCGTGAACAGGCTGCAAGGCAAACGGTGGAAAATGTAATAAAAAAGAAATGTGGAGAGCTAACAGCCTGTAAATGCCTGAATGCGACGCATAGGATATGCAAGCACAGGTGTTGCCACAGGACGTGGCGAATCTAGCCTGTGTTCCGATGGTGGCAATCATTGGAAAAGCACCAATGATGGAAGTTTCGCTTTTCCCCGCATTAACAGGCTGTAAGGTATCGATGGAAATGACGGTCGAAGGGTATCAAATGAAAGTGCAATTTAAAAATATGTGTAAAAAACAGCCTGTAAATGCCCGAATGGCTTAACTAACCATCATTGGAAAAGAACCAATGATGGAAGTTTCGCTTTTCCCGTTTTAGTGTAAAATGATACAATGAACATGGTTAAAAGAATATTGGAGGGTAATAACTCATGAAAACTAAACTTGGTTTGCTTTATGGTGGAAAATCTGCGGAGCATGAGGTTTCTATGCAGACGGCTTTAGCGGTGATTAAGGCTCTCGATTTAGCAAAGTTTGATATATATCCGATTTACATAACAAAAGAGGGTTCATGGATTAATGGACCGATGTTAACAGGGCCTGCCGAGAGTGTGGAGGCTTTGACTTTTTCGTCGGACAAATTGAACTCGCCTCTTGCCTTGCAGGCACATTCAACTGATGAAAATAGTGAATCAACAGGGTATGACGTAATTTTCCCATTGCTTCACGGACCAAATGGAGAAGACGGGACAGTACAAGGGATGCTGGAACTATTGAATCTCCCTTATGTAGGCAATGGCGTTTTAGCTTCATCAGCTGGAATGGATAAGGTTATCATGAAAAACATCTTTGCCCAGGCGGGGCTTCCTCAAGTTAAATACACTTGGTTCATTCGTTCTGAATGGGAAAAAAATACTGAAAGTGCCATTGAAAAGGTAGCTGATGAATTGGGGTACCCTTGTTTTGTCAAACCAGCTAATTTAGGCTCGAGTGTCGGTATCAGCAAATGTAATGATGCTGATGAATTGAAAAAAGCGGTTGCGGAAGCTTTTCAATTCGATCGGAAGATCATCATTGAAGAAGGGGTCGTAGCCCGTGAACTTGAGTTTGGCATTCTTGGCAATGATGACCCATCATGTTCAGTGGCAGGAGAAATCATCCCTAAGAAAGATTTCTCCTTCTATGATTATTCAGCAAAATATGTTGACGGTAATTCAGCGATGGTCATCCCAGCGGAGATAAAGGAAAGCGAGTACGCAGCTTTATCTGAAATGGCCATTACGGCCTTTAAGTCATTGGATTGCTCTGGATTGGTTCGAGCTGATTTCTTCTTAACGGAAGAGGGCCAAATCTATATTAATGAAGTGAATACAATGCCCGGGTTCACTCCTTTCAGTATGTTTCCATTATTGTGGAAGCACACAGGTGTCGACTATCCAGCGTTAATTGAAAAACTCGTGAAACTTGCCTTGGAACGTCATCAAGAAAAACAACAAATCAAATATACAGTTTGATCATGCAGGTAATGTATCAGTGAACTTCACAATTCTTCAAAAATTGATCTGATGGATTATAATCAGCAGGAGCCGGTTCGATTTACACTGGTTTCTGCTTCGTTTGGTTAATGGAAGAAGAGGGAGAGAGCGATTAACGGTTCGATGAATGTAGGAGGAACGAAATGATAAAGAGAACGTTGAAACAAGTACATGAAATGGCAGATGGATTGAATGATATCACTTCATTCCAGTCCAAAGGAATAAATGGGGTTACCATCGATTCAAGAACGGTTAAGGAAGGGTGTTTGTTCATTCCGCTTAAGGGTGGGCAGGTTGACGGTCATCAATATGTCAAGCAAGCTTTAGCACAAGGAGCGGCGGCTTCTTTGTGGCAAAGGGATGTTCCGAATCCTCCCAATGATTTACCGTTAATCATTGTTGAAAATACCGAAAAAGCACTTCAGCAATTAGCGCGTGCTTACCGACAGCAGTTGAATATAAAAGTGGTCGGGATTACAGGCAGCAACGGTAAAACGACTACGAAAGATATGACGGCTGCGCTGCTGGCAACTACCTATAAGGTTCATAAAACCAATGGAAACTTCAATAATCATCTAGGTTTACCACTAACGGTGCTTTCGATGGAAGAGGATACTGAAGCGGCAGTTTTGGAAATGGGAATGAGCAGCCGTGGCGAAATTGAGTTTTTATCCAAAATGGCAAAGCCTGATGTAGCGATCATTACCAATATCGGTGAATCACACTTATTGGATTTAGGATCACGCGAGGAAATTGCGAATGCGAAGTTGGAAATTGTCGAAGGTTTGGCGAAAGATGGAACGCTGATATATCATGGTGATGAGCCATTGCTTCGCAATCGGATCAAAAAAGATTTTCCGGATTTAAACGTAATTTCTTTTGGACGTACGGAACAAAATGATTTGTTTCCACAGACCATTAACCAAGGGGCAGACAGTACAACGTTTACCGTTGCATGTGATGAAAAGGATATCAATTATGAGATACCGGTTTTAGGTCATCATAATGTTCTTAATGCATTGGCAGCCATTTTGGTTGCTAAGGAATTCCATGTAGATGTTGCAGCGATCCATAAAGGTCTGTCTACCATTCAGTTAACTAATATGAGGATGGAATTGGTCCAGGGGGCAAAAGGGCAGAAAATCATCAATGATGCGTATAATGCCAGTCCAACTTCAGTAAAGGCAGCTGTAGAGTTGATTGAGGGATTATCTGGTTTCGAGAAAAAGATCCTTGTACTGGGAGACATGTTGGAGTTAGGGCCACAGGAAAAAGACTTTCATCTGAAAATTGGTGAATTGATTTCTAATGAGCGGATCGATAAGATCTTCACGTATGGTCCTTTAGCAGAGTTTATTGCGAAGGGAGCGGGCAAGGCTTTTTCATCAGAGAATGTCCGTCCTTTTCAAGATAAGCAGAAACTTATAGAGGAACTTAAGTCGTCTACACAGGTAAATGACATCATTCTCGTTAAAGCTTCTAGGGGTATGAAGCTTGAGGAAGTCGTTCAAGCCTTACAAAAATAAAAAAGAATAGAAAAGGCCGTTTCTTTTGAATCGGCCTTTTTTATCGTACTTAATAAAGTGTCCCGGCAATAATGCAGATATCATCGTCAATCACTGAATGCCTCATCCTTGAAACAAGTAACTCCTGAAGAAGGTCATGTGTATCAAGATGGATATTTTCGATGAATTCACTCTCGACATTGCCTGATCGGTCGATTGCGGATGGTGCGGGAATTTTAGAAAGTCCATCTGTATAGATGAAGAAACGGCTTCCTGGTTCATAATGAAATACTATTTTTTTTATGGGCATTTGAGGACTTAGCCCTATGGGTATAGTCCCTTCATTCAAATTGAGGAATTGATTGGTGCATGGGGAATACAAAAAGGCTGAAGGAAGTCCAAAGTTCACATATTCGATGCGTCGCTCCTTTGTATCCACGTATGCAATGAAGGCTGTAAAACAAGTATGGTTTTTATATTCCCTTTTAACTCCTTGAAATAGATGCCGCATATGTTTATTCAGTTCCTCCGTTATGAAGATGGGGTCTTTTACGCGTTTGATAAGCTCAGGTATCAAAGTGCGTATGGACATGTTTATGAGTGCCGTATGAATGCCCTTTCCGCATAAGTCGATCATTATGAAGACGTATGTCCTGTCGCCAACCTCCGTCCAGTAAAATAGATCCCCTGACAGTTCACTAGAAGGCTGGGAAAGCCCTTTGACCTCTATATCTTCTTTATTGATAGACAAAGGTAAACCTGAAAGTTGAAAGCCCTTTGCAATTCGCAGGCTCATTGCTGATTTCTGGTTGATCTTTTCTAGCTCCTGCCCCTTCAATTTCGCTGAAAACAGTTGCATGCTGATGTTTTGGAGTGACTTTAATTTAATCCTGACTTCTACTGAATCGGCAGGGACAGCCATGGTTTCATAAAAGGTCCTTTCTGGTAACGCCAGAGGGGTCTCCATACCTAAAGCACGTTTGTAAATAAATAAGATAGGGATTTCATAAGTTTCAGCTAAGGCGAACAACGAGGTTTGCTGCCAAGAATCTTTTGATATGTATAAAGGTAAAATAAATAATGATTTCATTAAGTCCGTTGATTCCAGGAATAGAAGACTTTGATTGAGTGGATCCTCCAAAAAGGTGACTTGCTTGTTCATTTTCTTTAACATCAGACTAAAGTCCTTACATAAAGGAACATCTATAGTGTAAATATTCATATAACCCCCCATTGTTTTATTTATAGGTCAATCATACTGTATTCAGACTTATTTACTACCATTTTTTAAATAATTAATAGAAATTTCGAAATATAATGGTATTATATACCTGGTAATGTATAGGGGATTGGTAGTAAGTCCTTTCTTTTTCTAAAGGAGTAACCGTGTAAGGTGGCCTTTTGATTCGGACTAATCCTTCCTGAATAAAATTTGTTGAAACTATTTGAATTAAACACATATCATGTATATAAACAGATGTTCGTTTTGGAAAAATCATTTATTGATTGCTCAAATATTAAATAAAGAATCCATTTACTCATACTTGGATATAGTAACTACGGTAATCCTGTTGGTGGTGAATCAATCCGTGTGATTCTCTAAAGGGAAAATAAAAACCAATGTGACACACATTTCAACCGATAAAAAGGCACATTGAATGAACATGCTAAATTCTTACTCAAACGTATTTCAGATGCACATTTCCATGTGGGAAAATCAAATTCCCCTATTTTTTGAAACGATCTAAAGTTTTTAGTAACCATAAATGGGGAGATATCCTTTATTGCAATAACAGTTTGAAAATGGTAATATGAAGTATGAGTTTAAATGTCTTATCATTGATGATTATTTAAATTAATCAGGTTGAGGCAACAAAATTGTATGTTCTTACATGTTTCATGAGTTCATTCTTGAGATTATTTTAGATTAAATAGGCCGCGCGTCTGGTCATATATAAAAGCTGCATTTCTTGGCGGCTTTAGTAGCTATTAGGGAATCAAGCCGCATTTTAGCGCTTTTCCACTTCTGCAAATCCTCAACGCACCGGGCCTGTTTTGTATAAGAATCTTGGCTCTCGTCAAGTTTTGTTCATACAGTCTTTTTAAGTCTGATGAATAATAGGTGCAGCAGCCCTCACCTGAATAAAACGGTGAAACATCCGTTTATGCTACTTTTAATTTTCCATATTGAATTTAATTTTGGTTACATGTACTTTTAAAAAGATGAGCGTATGTTAATGATAAGTTTACACGTGCGCGAAACTAAAAATGCCAGTGAATGTTCGTACTGGTATATTTCCTTTTTAAAAAATCATATTGAGTTCATTTGAACTAAAAGGCAGACATACTTTTAGGTGATAATGATAAACTTTTTCATAAGAGATAAAGTAGAACATCCGTCATGATGATGAGGATTTGAACTAAACATCTGTGCATGATCCATGAATGCACGTGTAAATTTACGATATAAAAAGGAGTACGAAAACATTGACATTGTTTAGCGAATTAGGATTAGATAGAACGTCTATGAAATCAATAGAAAAAATGGGATTTGAGGAAGCGAGCCCGATTCAATCCCAAACGATACCTCTAGCTCTTGAAGGTAAAGACATCATTGGTCAAGCGCAAACTGGAACTGGTAAAACTGCTGCATTCGGTATCCCATTGATGGAAAACATCGATATTAATAACGAAAATGTGCAAGGGATTGTTATTGCACCTACACGTGAGCTTGCCATCCAAGTTTCCGAAGAACTTTTCAAGCTTGGTTACGGAAAACGCGCCCGTGTATTAGCGGTTTATGGTGGACAAGATATCGACCGCCAAATCCGTGCTTTAAAGAAAAAACCACATATTATCGTTGGTACACCTGGTCGTCTTTTAGATCATATCAAACGTAAAAATATTAAATTAGGCGGAGTTCACACTGTAGTTCTTGATGAAGCAGATGAAATGCTTAACATGGGATTCATTGAGGATATCGAATTGATCCTTTCAACGGTTCCTGACGAAAGGCAAACATTGCTTTTCTCAGCTACAATGCCTGATCCAATCCGTAAAATTGCTGAAAGATTCATGCAAGAACCAGTTCTTGTACGTGTAAAAGCGAAAGAAATGACAGTGGATCGCATCGAACAATATTACTTGGAGTTAAAAGAAAGTGAAAAATTCGATACACTTGCACGCCTTTTCGATATTCAAACACCGGATCTTGCTATCGTCTTCGGACGTACGAAACGCCGTGTAGATGAATTGGCTTCTGCATTGAATATCCGCGGTTATATGGCTGAAGGCATTCATGGTGACCTAAGCCAGGCGAAACGTCTGTCCGTTTTGAAAAAATTCAAAGAAGGAAGCATCGATGTCCTTGTTGCTACTGATGTGGCTGCACGTGGACTTGATATTTCCGGCGTAACTCACGTATACAACTTTGATATCCCTCAAGATCCAGAAAGCTACGTTCACCGTATTGGACGTACAGGACGTGCGGGTAAACACGGTATTGCAATTACGTTTGTAACACCACGGGAAAGAGGTCAACTGCATGCAGTTGAACATACAACGAAAAAACGTATGGAGAAACTTAAGACCCCTACGTTAACTGAAGCGTTGGAAGGTCAACAAAAAGCAGTAACGGAAAAAATTCTGACTACAATCGAGAATGATGATTTATCATTATACCTTGGTCAAGCGGAAGAGTTATTACAAAAACATAGTGCGGCGGATTTAGTTGCAGCTATGCTTAAATCAATGACAAAAGAACCGGATCAAACGCCAATCAAGTTAACGGAAGAGTCTCCATCGCCAATGCGCCGCAATCGTGGAGGAAGCAGTTCTTCTAGTAACAGACAACGCAATGGCCGCAGTTCTTCAGGCAGAAAAGATTACGGTAGCGGATCAAGTAAACGCCCAAGCACGAACCGTAAATCGAATGGTTACGGAAACCGTAGCACGAGCCAAAAAAGAGAAAAATCAAATAAAATTTAATTGAATTGGAAATGCCGCTCATTTGAGCGGCATTTTTTTATATGCATCTCCATATTCCATGGGTTTAAAAATGAGCAGAAGTTTTTGGATGAACGGTTCAAGGGCTTTGTTTGAAAAGTGGTTAAACCCCCGCATTTAATTATAGTATAATGGATGAAGCGAAGGATGAATGATACGTTTCATTCAAAATACCTGTACAGAAGAGGGGAACCGCATGGAACCTGAAAATCGTATATCGAATAAGGCCTTGACCGTATGGAAAATCAATGGTCTTATAAGCTGTTCAATAACATGGATTATAAGCATCGCCGTACTCGTGCTTACAATCGTTTTTAATTGGACATATTGGGTTTTTGGAGCGTGGATCATAATTTCGATAATCCAACCATATTTGACCATCTCTCTGATTCCTTCGGTGAAATGGAAGAGATGGCGTTACGAAGTAAGGGATACGGAAATTGATATCCAAAGTGGTATTTTTGTCATTAAAAGAACACTCATACCAATGATTAGGGTTCAGCATGTTGAAACGAAGCAAGGACCATTATTAAGAAAATATGATTTAGCCTCCGTTGAAATCTCCACTGCAGCGACCCTTCACGTTATACCTGCACTGGACCTTGCAGAGGCAGATGAATTAAGGCACTATATTTCCAGAATGGCGAGTGTGGAGGAAGAAGATGTCTGAACCTAAAAGGCTTCACCCTGTAGCTGTATTGCTTAATATTATTAAATCGGTCAAGGAGTTAGTTATCCCTTTTTTACTAGTTGTCGTTATTCCTGGGAAGAATGAAGGGATTCCTGGATGGGTTCAACCGCTAGTCATTGCCATTATTGTACTTTTACTGATAATAAATGCATTCCTTCGATGGTTACGTTTTACATATAGCATACAAGACGGCGAGTTCAGAATTGAGTCTGGAGTACTCATAAGGAAGAAGCGGTATATAAAGTTTGATCGCATTCATAGCATAGATATTTCAGAGGGCATCATACAGAGGATATTCCGGCTGGTGAAGTTGAATATTGAAACTGCAGGCGGGGCTCAGGCTGATGCTGTGTTATCAGCCATAAGAAAAAGTGAGGCGGAACGAATCAATGCTTTTATAAGCCAGGAGAAAAGCAACAATACGAATAACCCCCTTGATAAGGATAAAGATGAAGTATGGGGAAATGAAGATGCGGCAAAATCATCTTCTGTTTTTAAGCAGACGCTTCCGCAATTATTCGTTATGGCTGCCACTTCGGGAGCGGTAGGTGTTTTTTTATCTGGAGGGATCGCTTTTATTTCACAGTTTGATGAAATAATACCTTTTAAGCGGATATTTAAGGGTTATGAAGATTTTATTGGAATGGGAACCATTGTTCTTACAGTGCTTGCCCTAGTGGCCTTATTGGTGGTTTATGTACTGGCCACATTAAGTATGGTAATTAAATATGCTTCTTTTACCGTAATAAAAACGGATGAGGAAATCGTTATTTCCAGAGGGCTTCTCGAGAAAAGGCAGCTGACAATCCCTATCCATAAAGTGCAAGGTATCAGGATCATGGAGAATTTGATTCGAAAACCATTGGGATTGGCGACAGTTTATATTGAATATGCAGGAGGCAGTATGGATGATAAAGAAAGCCTATCCATCATGCTGTTCCCTTTGATCAAGAAGAAGCATTTACATAAAAAACTCCTGGAAATTTTACCGGTTTATCAAACAACCATGGAGATGACATCGATACCTAAGCGTGCACTTTCGCGGTTTGTATTACGCAAGGTTCTATACATCATCCCAATCATCGGTGCTTTGGTATGGTTTGGCAGGCCTTGGGGTTTTCTTTCTCTTTTACTTTTACCGTTGGCGGTCTTTTGGGCTTACATGCAATATAAAGATGCAGGATGGGGGATAGAAGGGAATTTGTTGCAACTGAGCAGCCGTTTTTTCTCAAAGCAAACATTGATCATGCAGAGAAGCAGAATTCAATCAATCACATATAAAAAAAGTTGGTTTCAGAATCGAAAAGAATTAGCTACGATTTCAGCATCTATTAAATCTGGAGTTAGCTCCCAGGTCGGCATGGTTGTGGATGTGGAAGAAAAAGATTGCCGATTAATTAAATCATGGTATTTACCTAAAAAAGCAGTCGACTCCCAATGAATGAATGGAAAGAGTCGGCTGTTTGTCCTACCACTTTTTTCTCGAGTATAATGGGGCTGTTAAAGCGCCGATTGCTATACCGGCCAAATGTCCGACAACGTTGATCTGTGGTTGAATGAAAGTCATGATAATGGCAATTCCGGTCAGGGTATATACTGTATTTCTTTCGTTGTTCGTAAAATTAGTCTTATTAAACAGTACAAGGTAAAAAAAGAAACCGAATAAACCAAAAATTGCACCGCTGGCACCTATGTGGTTATATGTCAGTGGTTTAATTAGAAAGGTTGCGATGTTAGCAAGGATTCCGGTCGATAAAAAGAAGATTGAAAACTTTACGGATCCAAGAAATTTCTCTAGGAATGGACCAAAGATGGCAAGTGAGAAACCATTAAACAGTAAATGTGTGAACGTGCTATGTAGAAAGATGGGGGTGATCAAACGCCACCATTGTCCATCAGCGATGAATAAGTTCACACCTGTTCCATAATAAAAAATTACATTACCAGGAAATATAGGGAAAAGGATGAGAACGAAAACAATCATCATAATGAGTATGAGCACAGTCACAGCTCGATATGAATGGGTGTATTCGCGGAAGCTTTCTGTTCTTGTAAACATGGATTCCTCCTTATTATCGTTTTAAATAAGATACATATTGTCATTTCCAGGTAAAAGAGTCCTTCTAATAATATGCAACTTATTAATTTAATAGAAGAGGTGTCAATTTGATTAAAGGTATAGGCGTCGACATTACTGAATTGGATAGAATGGAAAAATTGATTGACCGGCAACCCCGTATAAAGCAACGAATATTAACTGAAAGGGAAATCTCGATTTTCGAAAAGTTAAATGGAAGAAGGAAAATCGAGTATTTTGCTGGGCGCTTTGCAGCAAAGGAGGCTTTTTCTAAAGCATACGGTACAGGGATAGGTAAGCACTTGTCCTTTTTGGATATCGAAATCATATCTGATGATAAAGGAAAGCCAGTGATTTCAAAGCCGTTTTCTGAAGGGGTCCATCTTTCTATTAGCCACAGCAGGGATTATGCGGTTGCTCAGGTCGTAATCGAAAGGGTGATTTGAGTTTTGTCCAATCGGGTCATAAACCTTTAGGTTGTCTCATATACATTTAGTGCTATAGGGAGACAAGGCCCGGTAAAAGGTACATGGCAGAGTAGGTGCTCTCGAAAAGTTTTTAGCCGGGTCGAATTGACCCGTGTCTAAAATGCTGAGGAATCTAAGACATCAGTCGAGCCAATGTCCGGATCCTGCCTTTTCCTCTCCCTTTTACGTTCAAATGACAAAAAGGGGTTGAAAAGATGAAGAAGATGTTAATGCTTTTTGCAGGGATCATGCTCTTGCTTGCTCTTTCTGCTTGCGGCCAAAAATCACAGGGTGATGTAGTGAGTGAATTGAATGAGAAGCTTGGCGAAATGAAAGGGTATAAAGCTAACGCGATGATGACATTGAAGATGGGGACGGAACCTCAAGTGTATAACGTGGAAATTTGGCATAAGGACCCTTCCTTTTACCGCGTAAATCTTAAAAATGAAGAGAAAGATCAAAGCCAGATGATTTTGAAAAATGATGATGGTGTATATGTTTTGACGCCAGCTTTGAATAAGAGCTTCAAATTTCAAAGCGAGTGGCCGGAGAACAGCAGTCAGGCCTATTTGTTTGAGTCGCTGGTGAAAGACATTACGGAAGATAAAAGTGCGACATATAAAGAAACGGATAAACATTATGTCTTTGAAACGAAAACGCGCTACCAAAACAATAAAATGTTGCCGTACCAAGAGATTACTATAAACAAAAAAGATTTATCTCCGGTCAGTGTAAAAGTCATGGACCCCGATAAGACCGCATTAGTCCTTGTTGAATTTTCAAAAGTGAAATTCGATACGACTTTTGATAAAGATTCATTTGATATGAAGAAAAACATGACAAGTGCACAACTTGAAGCGCCTGTTATGGCGGAAGTCCAAAATGAAGGGTTTGCGGTAAAATACCCTGAAAATATTGGTGACATGAACTTAACGGAAGAAAAGGAAATTGCGACGGAAAAGGGAGAACGTGTCGTTTTGACCTATGAGGGTACAAAAAGTTTTACATTAGTTCAGGAAAAAGCTGAGGTAGTCCAAACCTCCGTTTCGACGAATGTTAATGGAGAGCCAGTTGATTTGGGTTATACAGTCGGGGCCATGACAGGAAATACAATTGCATGGACTCTTGAAGGTGTGGATTATATGATTGCATCAAAGGACTTAACACAGGAAGAGATGATAGAAGTCGCCCGTTCAGTTGGGGGAGATCCGGTCAAATAGGATTACATAACAAGCTGATGTTTCCCGTCTCCTTATGAAGGTTTCTTCTAGGAAGGATAGGCGGGGAAGCAGCTTGTTGACATTTTAAATCCCTTCCATTTTGAATGGTTTGGCAAGTTGGGAAATTAGAATCAATGTTAAAAAGCACTTTATCTTTCTATCAGTTGGTTATAGAATGGTCCTATAATGAAACGAAAACTTCGCTATTGGGAAGAATCTTATTGTGAGTGCAGGAAAGAAGGAAATGGGCTTGGAAACGAAAAACTTTCATCGGGATACGTGGGCAGAAGTAAATTTGGATAATATTTTTGAAAATATCTCTTCAATGAAAAATAGACTGAGAAATGGCGTTAGTCTTTTCGCTGTCGTTAAAGCGAATGCTTATGGCCACGGGGACTATGAAGTGGCTAAAACCGCGCTTGAAGCGGGGGCTGATTTTTTAAGTGTCGCTTTCTTAGATGAGGCTCTTGCTTTACGGAAAAAAGGAATATTGGCTCCGATTCTTGTACTTGGGGCTTCGAGGCCTGAAAGTGCAGCGCTTGCTGCCGATAATGGGATTTCCGTGACGGTTTTCGATGTAACATGGTTGGAGAAGGCAAAGGATTTATTGAAACCGGGACAAGTTCTGCAAGTTCATGTAAAAGTTGATAGCGGCATGGGGAGAATTGGCATTCGTGATAAAGGCCAACTCTTGAAAGTGGAAAGTTTGCTTAATGGGGAAACGTGTTTTAACTTCCAAGGGATATTCACACATTTCGCGACGGCCGATGAAATAAAGACCGACTTTTATGAAAAGCAGCTTGCTTCATTTAAAGGAATGCTTTCCGCCTTGATTAGAAGGCCAGAATATATTCATGCAGCCAATAGTGCAGCTTCTTTAAGGTTTAGCGATCCTGAATCTAATGCGATAAGAATGGGGATTTCCATGTATGGTTTGAGTCCTTCTATGGAAATGAAGCCGATATTGCCATTTCCATTAAAGCAGGCTATATCATTGAGAACGAAGATGGTTGCAGTTAAACAGCTTACAAAGGGTGAAAGCGTTAGTTATGGAGCAACATATACGGCTGAAGGTGATGAATGGATTGGGACCTTGCCGATTGGTTATGCTGATGGCTGGATCCGTAAGCTGCAAGGTCAGGAAGTTCTTGTGGATGGAAGCAGAGTGCCGATTGTCGGCAGGATTTGCATGGATCAATGCATGGTCAAGCTGCCTCGATCATACCCTGTGGGAACAGAGGTCACACTCATTGGGAACGATGGAGATGAATCGATTACTGTTGATGAGATAGCGGCTAAACTGGAAACGATCAATTATGAGGTAACGTGTATGATAGGAGCAAGAGTGCCCCGCGTATATATAAAAGACAATCAGTTGATTCGTGTTCGTAACTTCATCCTGGAATGACGGATTGTAAAAAAATCCTAGGATTGTGAATAAGATTTACTTTATTATGCTGATAATAGGATGGAGAATAGAATATACTCTTTGCAGATAGGCAATTTAATGGTAATATTGAAAAGGATATATAATAAAGGTGTGTAGTGATGGTGGAGGTGTATGTTTGTGTCTGAATCCAGCGCAACAAGAGAGATATTAATTCGATTACCTCAAAATTTTTTATCAGAGTTAGATGGGTATGCGAGTGAAGAAAATGTAAATCGCAGTGAATTTATTTATCGTGCCACAAAAATGTATCTTCGCGAACGTAAAAAGAAAGAGTTTCGTGAATCGATGAAACGCGGTTATATTGAAATGGCGGCCATTAACTTAACGATTGCTTCTGAAGCCTTTCAGGCTGAATTCGAGGCTGGTCATTGCGTTGAACGATTAGTTAGCGGAGGCTGAGCCATTGATTGTTGTTAAGCGTGGTGACGTATACTTCGCAGACCTTTCCCCGGTAGTCGGTTCAGAGCAGGGTGGAACCCGTCCGGTACTAATTTTACAAAATGATATTGGTAATCGCTTTAGTCCGACTGTGATCGTGGCAGCCATTACAGCTCAAATTCAAAAAGCGAAATTGCCTACACATGTTGAGATTAATGCCAAAAAGTACGGATTTGAACGAGATTCCGTCATTTTATTAGAACAGATCCGGACAATTGATAAGCAGCGTTTAACCGATAAAATTACGCATCTTGACGAACCGATGATGCAAAAGGTCAATGAAGCTTTACAAATCAGTCTAGGCCTCATTGAGTTTTAGAGAAACGTTTTCCCGTTAATCCGGGCGTTATTATAATACAAATCATTCTTAATTTTAATTAGATGGCACGATTCCTGCAACAGTGGGAATCGTGTTTTTTTATGAAATAACATAAATTTATGTACACAATAAAGGAATTCAGAGGATGAAGATTCTTCAATTCAATTAATCGTATTATTTGTACCAATTTTTACAGCAGGAAATATAAAAAATTTGACGAATAAAAAAGTATACAATTAGATATTGGATTAAACGTTCATTGGTTTTTATTGGTATCCTCCTAACTTTACTTTGAAAGATGTTTTCCTTACCTGATTTTCGGGTATGTAGTTATGTTGTAGATACTTAAATAAGGAAAAGTGAAGTGGGGAAACCCAATGGAATTCCAGGTGGAAAGAACATTACAGTTAGTTAACATCCTTGTGACGAGGACAGGGAAACATAGCAATTGTGTTAGAATGGGAGGATATTATGAACCAATTGGTTTACGATTTTATTAAGCAAAATCATGATTACATTCTTACTGAGTGGATGGATATCATGAAGGAAAGTACAGACGAAAGATTAATTAAAGTCGTCTCTGATCGAATGTTTACGCAAACGAGCAGTGAATTTATAGATATGATCATTACGAATGTTGATAGTAAAAACAAGGAATTCACATTAAAGCTTTCAGATTTTGCCGAGAAAGTCGTCCAATTGGGATGGCCTCTTACTTTCGTCAATGAAGGACTTCATAAATTCACGTTAATTGTCATTAATGGAATGGTGGCAAAGGGTTTGGTGACTCTTGAGAATCAAGTCAATCTTGTTAACCATTTGGATAAATGGGCAACACCAATAAATAATGAGATAGTCAATATATATACCCAAACATGGGAAAGAACCGTTTCCATGCAAAAAATAGCCTTGCAAGAACTTTCGGCACCGCTCATTCCTGTTTTGGAAGGCATTACGGTAATGCCGCTGATTGGCACAATTGATACGGAACGTGCCAAACAGATAATGGAAAACCTGCTGACTGGCGTGGTTAAGCATAGATCTGAAGTTGTTCTTATTGATATAACGGGTGTGCCGGTCGTGGATACCATGGTTGCTCATCATATCATCCAGGCAGCGGAAGCGGTCCGATTAGTGGGTGCTAAATGTATACTCTGCGGCATTCGCCCTGAAATAGCCCAAACCATCGTTAATCTTGGAATTAATTTAAATGAAGTGATTACAAAAAATACGTTAAAAAAAGGGATAGAAGTTGCGTTGGAATTAACGAGCCGTAAGATCGTAAAGGTGGAGGGATAAGTATGAGGATTCCGATATTAAAGCTTTATGACTGCTTGTTAGTCTCTATTCAGTGGGAATTGGATGATGTGACAGCCCTTCAATTTCAAGAGGACTTACTGCATAAGATTCATGAAACAAGCGCAAATGGCGTTGTTATAGATATAACCTCAATAGATTTCATAGATTCCTTTATCGCAAAGGTATTAGGCGATGTCTTTAGCATGTCTAAGCTAATGGGGGCAAAGGTTGTAATTACGGGGATCCAGCCTGCTGTTGCAATAACATTAATTGAACTGGGAATTAGTCTCGATGGTGTTTTGACAGCATTAGATTTAGAGAAAGGCCTGGAGAAATTACAACAGGAATTGGGGGATTAAAGAATGGAGTTCCAATCCTGCGTAAAAATCATAAATGAATGGGACATCGTAGCTGCAAGGCAGCTCGGAAGAAATGTCGCTAAAGAGTTGGGGTTCGGTACTGTAGACCAGGCAAGGATCACAACGGCTATAAGCGAATTGGCCCGAAATATATACTTATATGCTGGACAAGGCAGTGTAAGCATAGAAAAGCCAAATATAAATGGGAAGTCAGGATTGAAAATCATTGCAGAGGACCAAGGGCCGGGAATTGAGGATATTCGCAGAGTCATGGAAGATGGATATACCACCTCAGGGGGACTGGGGGCAGGCCTTCCTGGAGTCAAACGTTTAATGGATGACTTTGATATTGAATCGATACCAGGAGAAGGGACTAAGATTGTCGCTACGAAATGGCTCCGTTAGGGGGGGGACTATGGATATTAGGGAGAACATGGAGAAAAAGTATCATGAGGCGCTTTCTACTTATCTTAAAGACCAAAATGAGCAGGCACTCTACCAAGGACAAAAGATTAGCCGCCTACATATAAAATACAATATATCTCCAGAAGAAATCATCAGTATGCATAAAAATAACTTAATGGAACTTTACCCGGAATTACCGGGAAAAGTATTGGATTCATTCGATTTTCTGCTAGAAGTCATGATGGGATACGGCATTGCATACCGTGAACATCAAAGCCTTAGACATCAACAGCAGGAACTGAAAACGGAAATTGAGATCGCGGCAAACGTTCAACATACTCTTTTGGAAACGGAAATTCCTGATATCAAAGCTCTTGAAATTGGGGTGATAAGTGTCCCGGCCAGACAGATGAATGGAGATTATTATCACTTCGTCCAAGATGAAAATGAGCGTATCGGGGTAGGGATTGCCGATGTAATAGGCAAAGGGATTCCTGCTGCATTGTGCATGTCGATGATTAAATATGCGATGGATAGTCTTCCGGAGCATCGTCATGAACCGAAAAGTGTGCTTGAGAGTTTAAACCGTGTTGTGGAGCATAATGTAGATCCAAGTATGTTCATAACCATGTTCTATGGCTTATATGATCCGCATGACAGGCAATTTTCCTATGCTTCAGCTGGGCATGAACCTGGTTTTTACTATGACGCCGCTTCAGGCACTTTTAGCGATTTGGATGCAAAAGGTTTGTTGCTTGGAGTTGATAAAAAAACAAGGTATCGCCAATATGAAAAAACGGTGAATCGCGGAGATATGATTATTTTATTATCTGATGGAGTGACCGAGTGCCGGACAAATGATGGGTTCATAGAAAGGGAAACGCTAATTGGTTTCATTAAAAAGAATATGCACTTACAAGCCCAGGAAATGGTGAATAATATTTATAAGCAATTGGAGAAAATGCAGAACTTCCAATTAAGGGATGATTTCACATTAATAATTTTAAGATCAAATGTTTAGTATTTTTTCCACAGGGTATAGATATAGGAATGAAGAGGATTTGAAGAGGTGGGTCAAGGATGAATATAACAGTAGATGTTAATGAATTAAATAATGAATTTATTGTAAAACTAAAAGGTGAAATCGATGCCTATACTGCACCAAAACTAAGAGAATCACTATTTCCAATATCAGAGCAGGACAATGTTTCGATTATTATTGATTTAACTGAAGTTTCCTATATGGATAGTACGGGACTTGGAGTATTTGTCGGTGCTTTTAAAAGCGTAAGGGCACATGATGGCGAATTCACTTTAGTTGGTTTATCAGAAAGGTTACGACGTTTATTCGATATTACGGGTCTTGCAGATATCATTGATATAAAAAGTGGTACAGAGGGTGGGTTAGAATGAGTCAAGTATATGATTACATCGAAATGAAAATACCTGCAAAACCAGAGTTCATCGGTGTCATTCGTTTAACGCTTTCTGGAATAGGTAGCCGGATGGGATTTGCGTATGATGAAATCGAGGATTTGAAAATCGCTACCAGTGAGGCTTGTACAAATGCGGTACAGCATGCATATAAGGATTCTGAAAAAGGTGAAGTGAAAGTGAGCTTCGGGCTTTATCCTGACCGTTTGGAGGTCATGGTTTCTGATAGTGGTAAGAGCTGTAATTTCGAAGAGATTCGTCAAGGAATCGGTCCATACGAAAATGGACAAAAAGTCGAGCTCTTGAGAGAAGGAGGCTTGGGTCTTTACCTCATTGAAACTCTGATGGATGATGTGAAAATTCATCAGCATGACGGGGTTACAGTATTTATGACTAAGTTTTTAGAAGGAGAGCAGGTGGAGATGGATGCAAAAACAGTCTCAACCTAATCAGGCACAAAGGGAACAGGTAAATGAATGGATTAGAGCTTATCAGCTGAACCAAGATGATGAAGCACAGAGTAAACTGGTCATCCATTATAAAAGTTTGGTTGAAACAATCTCCCGAAAGTATGCGAAGGGGAAATCATTTCAGGAGGATATCTCTCAAGTCGGCATGATTGGTTTGTTAGGTGCCATTCGAAGATATGATGAATCTTTCGGTAAAAGCTTTGAGGCATTTGCCGTTCCTACAATAATCGGGGAAATCAAGAGGTTCTTGCGTGACAAAACATGGAGTGTTCATGTGCCAAGAAGAATTAAGGAACTTGGTCCGAAAATAAGGGTGACTGTTGAGGAATTAACGACGACTCTGCACCGTTCACCAAGAATAGATGAAATAGCCGATTGTATAGGGGTTACTGAAGAAGAAGTTTTAGAAGCGATGGAAATGGGTAAAAGCTATCAAGCATTATCTGTTGATCATTCTATTGAGGCGGATTCCGATGGTGGTACGGTCACATTGCTTGATATTTTCGGAAATGTCGATGGAGGTTTTGAAAAGGTCAATCAGCGCCTAGTGCTTGAAAAGGTGCTGCATGTGTTGAGTGACCGTGAAAAGATGATCATTCAACATACTTATCTAGAAAATTTAAGTCAAAAAGAAGCGGGCGATAAACTTGGAATTTCCCAAATGCATGTATCAAGGCTCCAGCGCCGCGCAATCAAGAAACTTCAGGAAGCCATTAACGCTGAAAACTCGGAGTTAATACAGTGATCAAAGATATTCTGAGGGAAGAAAAAATAGAAGTCCTTGTCTCTCAATCCTCTAAAAACGGGATGGTTTATTGCGGTGATGATTACTTCTTTCTTCATACGAAAGAATACTTTGTGTGTGTACTGGCAGATGGGCTAGGTAGCGGGAAAAATGCTTACGAATCCTCCCATGCCGTCATCGAGGAAGTTAAACGTAATCATGAGTTGGATGTAGAATCACTAATGGCAGTATGTAATCAAGTTTTAATCGATAAGCGGGGGGCAGCCGTTTCCATTTTGAAGATATTTTATGAAAAGAATGAATTTATATACAGTTCAGTTGGGAACATCCGCTTCTTTCTGTATAATCCAAGCGAGGACCATCTTGTTTACCCTTTACCTGTTACAGGGTATTTATCCGGCAGGAAGCAAAAATACAGGACGCAGAGCTACAAATATGAACCTAATGCAAAATTCATTCTTCATTCCGATGGTCTAGAACTTAAGGGAGCTAAATCTTTTTTAAAAAGGCTTGTCCCTATCGATAAGAACGCCCAATGCATTTTAGAAAGCAGTCCAGTAACTGCAGATGATACAACTTTCATTTTAGGAAGCTTACTTTCGCCATAAATCGGAAGTGAGCTTTTTTGTAATGGATTCGCAACTTCATCCCTCATTTGCTAGACTATACATATTAGATTAAAAGCTTGGAGGTAAACATAATGATCGTTGTAGAAGATACATTAAAAGAATTGATTAAACAAATATCCAATGAGCTAACTTTGAAAAATAATCAAGTTCAAAACGTCATACAGATGCTGCAAGAGGGGAATACTGTACCATTTATTGCCCGGTATAGAAAAGAAATGACGGGTTCACTTGATGAAGTGCAGATTCGTTCCATTATGGAAAGGTGGAACTATCTAGAAAACCTTGGGCAGAGGAAAATGGAAGTTACGCGTTCGATTGGTGAACAGGGAAAATTGACGGAAGAATTAAAAAGACAAATCGAGAAGGCAACAAAACTGCAGGAAGTCGAGGATTTATACAGGCCGTTCAAGCAAAAAAGGAGAACGAAGGCGACGGTCGCTAAAGAAAAGGGGCTTGAACCACTGGCTAAATGGCTTCTTGAATGTCAAATGCAAGCTCGAGTTAGCGAAAAAGCCGCAGAATTCGTATCGGCAGAAAAAGAAGTTACTTCTATTGAAGAGGCTATTGCAGGAGCGCAGGATATCATAGCAGAACATATTTCTGATGACGCGGAATTAAGGAAGTGGATGAGGGCTGAGATTTTCAAAGCTGGAAAAATAGTTTCGGCCGTGAAAAATGAGGAGAAGGACGAGAAAAGAATCTTCGAGATGTACTATGAATATGAGGAGCCAGTTCAAAGGATCGTGCCACATCGGGTCTTAGCGCTTAACAGAGGGGAAAAGGAAGAGGTTTTACGAATATCCATTCAGCCTCGGACTGAAGTCATCATTGGTCATCTGGAACGGAAAATCATTAAAAATAACAAATCTGAAGCCCAAAGTGTCCTTAAATCAGCGATTGAGGATGGACTCAAGCGTTTGATCATGCCTTCGGTAGAACGGGAAATCAGGAAAGAGCTGACGGAAAAAGCAGAGGATCAAGCTATCCACATTTTCTCTGAAAATCTCCGGAACTTACTCCTGCAACCCCCGCTTAAAGGGAAAGTGGTCCTAGCTCTAGATCCGGCATATCGGACGGGCTGTAAATTGGCTGTTATTGATGAAACGGGAAAGGTACTCGATATTAGTGTAATCTATCCGCATCCCCCTGTTGCGAAGTTTAATGCTGCCCGCGAAAAAACGATCGAAATACTTCAGCGGTTCTCAGTTGAAATTGTGGCAATCGGCAATGGGACGGCATCACGTGAATCAGAGCAATTCATCGCGGATATTCTAAAGGAAGTGAAAGGAAATATATCTTATATCATTGTTAATGAAGCGGGGGCAAGTGTATACTCTGCTTCAGATATTGCCCGTGAAGAGTTTCCGGATCTTCAAGTAGAACAGAGAAGCGCCGTATCTATAGGTAGAAGGCTTCAAGATCCCCTTGCCGAACTTGTAAAAATTGATCCTCAATCAGTGGGGGTAGGTCAGTATCAACATGATGTGTCCCAGAAAAAGTTAACGGAATCCCTTTCTTTTGTAGTAGAGACAGCTGTTAACCAGGTGGGAGTTAACGTCAATACCGCTTCATCGTCCCTATTACAATATGTAGCTGGTTTATCAAAATCAGTTGCTCAAAATATTGTGAAGAAAAGGGAAGTGGAAGGGAAGTTTGCTAGCAGGAAGGAATTAAAGAAGATTCCCCGACTTGGCGCCAAAACATATGAACAATGCATAGGGTTCTTGCGTATCATTAATGGAGATGAACCTTTGGATCAAACCGCGATACATCCTGAGAACTACAGTGCCGTGAATAAATTGTTAAAGAAAATGGGATTCACTTCTGAGGATTTAGGCAGTGATGCACTGAATGAAGAGTTAGGTAAACTAAATCCGGCGGAATTAGTAAATGTTTTGGAAATTGGGGAAATTACGATTAAAGATATCATAGATGATTTGATGAAACCGGGAAGAGATCCTCGGGATGAATTATCAAAACCACTGCTTAAGCAAGATGTGCTAAAAATGGAGGATCTGCAAACTGGGATGGAATTACAAGGCACAGTGAGGAATGTTGTGGATTTCGGTGCGTTTGTGGACATCGGTGTTAAACAGGACGGACTTGTGCATATTTCCAAACTAAGCAATCGGTTTGTAAAGCACCCATTGGATATAGTTGCCGTTGGGGATGTTGTGACGGTTTGGGTAGAACTTGTCGACTCTCAAAAGCAAAGGGTATCTTTAACTATGCTCGAGCCAAAGAATCAAAACTAGCCTATGGTAAGCTCCTTCTATATTAGAAGGGGTTTTTTTGGGAAAGCAAATGTATGTTATATTTCGAACATAGTTGAATCTATAATCGGAGACTTTCCTTCTTTTGATAAAAAAACCAACATTGATTCAACATCTTCACTTGATAATAATCCTTTTCATAAAAGGCTTTACGGATTTGATTCTGGAACCAATTAGGCATAGCTTTTCCTCCCTTAGTTTCCTATTGTATTATTAGTCTATGTTATAATGGGTTGTCATGTTACCAAGGAAAGGGAGGGGGAAATGGATAATCTGCAATTGCAAAAACTGGTTGAAGAAATTTCGTTGAAAGACTTTAAAAAGGCCTTTAGACATGTAGCCACTTTTAACCCTCGTCTTCGAACTACAGGAGGACGATACTTGCTTCGTTCACACAATATTGAAATTAATAAGAAGTATCTTGATGAACGCGGTGTGGGAGAAATGATTGGTATCATAAAACATGAATTGTGCCATTATCATCTGCACCTCGAGAAGAAAGGGTATCAGCATCGTGATGCAGACTTTAAGCAATTACTCAAAAAAGTGGAGGCACCGAGATTTTGCGAGCCACTACAATCAAATCAAGTAAAGAGAAAGATGAATACTATTCAATATAAATGTGAAGACTGTCAGCAGGTGTATATTAGAAAAAAACGAATCGACACTACCCGTTTCGTTTGTGGTAAATGTCGCGGAACATTGATTTACCAAGGGTTTAAAGAGGGAAAAACAGAAATTTAAAAAAGACACAAAAGAACCCTTGACTTTAGGTTGTAACCTCTTTATAATCATAAGAGTCGACAAGATAACAACTTGTTCTTCACGACAAACACTAAGGTCCTTGAGCATGAAAAAGGAACCCAATTTTCATTATTCCGCAGTAGCTCAGTGGTAGAGCATTCGGCTGTTAACCGAACGGTCGTAGGTTCGAGTCCTACCTGCGGAGCCATTTTTTTGGGGAAGTACTCAAGAGGCTGAAGAGGCGCCCCTGCTAAGGGTGTAGGTCGCGTAAGCGGCGCGAGGGTTCAAATCCCTCCTTCTCCGCCAGTTACATATTTTATCAAGGCCCATTGGTCAAGCGGTTAAGACACCGCCCTTTCACGGCGGTAACACGGGTTCGAATCCCGTATGGGTCACTTTTATTCGCAAAATTATAATGCTGGTCCCGTGGTGTAGCGGTTAACATGCCTGCCTGTCACGCAGGAGATCGCGGGTTCGATTCCCGTCGGGACCGCCATTTTTTAAAAAATACTTGCTAAAATAATATTATTGTGATATAATATTAACCTGGCCATTAAAAAGTATTAGATTGTTGGGCTATAGCCAAGCGGTAAGGCAACGGATTTTGATTCCGTCATGCGAAGGTTCGATCCCTTCTAGCCCAGCCATTTTATTTAGAGCCATTAGCTCAGTTGGTAGAGCATCTGACTTTTAATCAGAGGGTCGAAGGTTCGAATCCTTCATGGCTCACCATTTCTTTTCGCGGGTGTGGCGGAATTGGCAGACGCACCAGACTTAGGATCTGGCGCCGCAAGGCGTGGGGGTTCAAGTCCCTTCACCCGCACTGATAATTTTCTTCTTGACAACAAGTTGAAAAGGTGTTAAACTTACAAAGTCGCTTTCGCGGTCGTGGCGGAATGGCAGACGCGCTAGGTTGAGGGCCTAGTGGGGGAAACCCCGTGGAGGTTCAAATCCTCTCGGCCGCACCAATAACATCATAGAAATTAGCGCCCGTAGCTCAATTGGATAGAGCATCTGACTACGAATCAGAAGGTTGTAGGTTCGACTCCCGCCGGGCGCACCATATTTTTCGGGAAGTAGCTCAGCTTGGTAGAGCACTTGGTTTGGGACCAAGGGGTCGCAGGTTCGAATCCTGTCTTCCCGACCATTCTTTCTGGAAACACTTTAAAATTAAATGCGGGTGTAGTTTAGTGGTAAAACCTCAGCCTTCCAAGCTGATGATGAGAGTTCGATTCTCTTCACCCGCTCCATTATTGCTCTTTGAAAACTGAACAAAACAAAGCGCCAACGTTAAATTTTAAGTGAGCACACACTATCAAAAAAGCAAA
>NZ_JAWRYN010000303.1:0-322 GCF_046534585.1 Peribacillus sp. SIMBA_075
GTATTTTTAAACGTGTTTAAATGTCCCTATATTCAATTTTCAAAAGTTTTCCTATAAAATTTTAATCTCCTGATAGTCATTACTTATTCTCAACTACCCTTGTAACAACTGGGCTCTGCCCAAACCCGCCAACGGTCAGCCCGTTGGATCGCAAATATTCAAACCCCCTACCCCCGATCTTCGGGGGATGCCCCTTCGGCTGGCGCAAACAAACGGGGTTTGTTTGAATCAATAGGCTTTGGGTCTCGTGAATGAGTCAACTCCTTAATGCTCACTTCGTTCCGCTTACCGTTGACTCATGCCATATGTTTTTCACTCCATT
>NZ_JAWRYN010000304.1:0-322 GCF_046534585.1 Peribacillus sp. SIMBA_075
GTAAAAGCGCAAAGCCGAATGCAATAAATGATAACAATGTCTCCAGCACCGTCCACGTTTTAAACGTTTCTTTTACTGTCAAACCTAAATACTCTTTTACAAGCCAGAATCCTGCATCATTTACGTGAGAAAACATTAATGAACCTGCACCGGTTGCAATAACGAGTAATTCTAAATTTACACCAGACATGTGCTGAATAACTGGTGAAACAATACCTGCTGCTGTCGTTAATGCTACTGTCGCCGAACCTGTTGCAATTCGAATTAATCCAGCTACCATGAAAGCTAATACAATTGGTGATAACGATATATGTTCTGCCAT
>NZ_JAWRYN010000305.1:0-321 GCF_046534585.1 Peribacillus sp. SIMBA_075
TGCATCCATCAAAGGAAACCTTCATGATATTCAGCTCTTCCACACAGATCGAGGGAATGAATTTAAAAACAAGCTAAATGATGAAACGTTAACCACGTTTAAAATTGGCCGTTCACTTAGTATGAAAGGTTGTCCATATGATAACGCCGTCGCGGAAGCGACCTTTAAAATCATTAAGACTGAGTTCGCCAATCAAAAAAAGTTTACGAACTTATCCCAGCTAACGCTCGAATTTGGAGACTATGTGAACTGGTTTAATAAGCTAAGAATTCATGGAACTCTTGGCTACTTAAGTCCTCTAGAATATAAAAAATTATCCCT
>NZ_JAWRYN010000306.1:0-321 GCF_046534585.1 Peribacillus sp. SIMBA_075
ACCAGAAAATCATTGATATGGCCATGAATGGCGTTGGATGCCGGGCAACTGCCAGCATTATGGGCGTTGGCCTCAACACGATTTTACGTCACTTAAAAAACTCAGGCCGCAGTCGGTAACCTCGCGCATACAGCCGGGCAGTGACGTCATCGTCTGCGCGGAAATGGACGAACAGTGGGGCTATGTCGGGGCTAAATCGCGCCAGCGCTGGCTGTTTTACGCGTATGACAGGCTCCGGAAGACGGTTGTTGCGCACGTATTCGGTGAACGCACTATGGCGACGCTGGGGCGTCTTATGAGCCTGATGTCACCCTTTGACGT
>NZ_JAWRYN010000049.1:0-33411 GCF_046534585.1 Peribacillus sp. SIMBA_075
CCCCGGTACAATACCGGGACCATTTATTAGCTGCTTAGGCACTTTTTTATACTGTCCGTAAAATGGGGCACAGTTCATTGTATTATGGAACGCTCTCTTTTATAGTTTCACGAGTAAACTCTCTTAACTCACCGGTAAATCCTAATTAATTATTGATATTGGTAATCCTGCCTTCAATTTCTGCCGTGATTTTTCCGCCTTTGAAGGTTTCTTTCACGTAGTTAACGAAAGCTTCTAGATCAGCATGTCCAAACACACGCTCTTTTCCTTTCAGGACGGTATAGTTATCACCGCCGCTTGCCATGAAATCATTGACGGCCACTGTGTACGTTGCGGCATCCTTGATTGGTGTCCCATCCGCTTTCTTCAATAAAGTGACACGCTCAGTGACAGGTTTACTGAAATCGGCTGTATAGCTCAGTCCAGATATTTGCAAAGTCTTCGGAGCTCCTTCAACGATCCATTGCTGTTGAAGCAGCGTTTTCACTTCGGCTCCAGTCAGTTCCAGCTTAACCAATACGTTTCCGAAAGGCTGGATTTTCGCTAAATCGGAAAAGGTGACTTCTCCCTTTGGAATATCAGCACGAATTCCACCTGGATTCATGAAAGCAAAATCGGAATTCAAATCTGCTTTCATCGAATCGGCGATTAAATTCCCAAGTCCAGTTTCCTGTGTATAGGCATTGGTTCTTAAAATTTTCTCATCCGTTGTCCCAAGCGGGGCCTTCAACTCGGGGAACATGTCTAAATAGTCGTTAATGAATTTCGTCGTCCCGGCATCCGGTGTGATGCCCTCTTGTGTAACCGTAACAATTTCAGCTGACTTTTTGACAATATCCTTAGTGTTTGGATCGATTTCCAAATCCACATCTTCAAAAGCCGTTCCATAAGAGTAAGCTTGTACAATCAATTTATCATCCACATAGTTGTTGACCTTTGCATGATTATCTCCGGCTAAGATCACATCTACTTCATCATCCACGGCATTAGCAAGATCAGCCACTTCGCCTGTGATGACCCCTTCCTTTTCCGTGCCTGGGTCATGTGAGATGACCACAATCGATTTGACGCCTTTATCTTTCAACTCTTTAACCGCCTTATTTACGGCAGGTGCCTGTTCAATGAATTCTACATTCTTAATGCCATCCGGACTTACTTTTTGAGGTGTGGCATTCGTGACTACACCTATGAACCCAATATCAACCCCGCCGACCTTTTTTATGAAGTAAGGGTCCAAAATCGGTTTTTTCGTGTCTTTATATACGACATTGGCTACTACATATGGAAAGTTCAATTTATCGAATACCACATCGGATGTTGGCGACTTTCCGCCATTGATTTGAGCCATCAGGGTTTCTACCCCTTTGTCGAATTCATGGTTCCCGACAGTTCCGACATCGAACTTCATATTATTCAAAAACTGAAGCGTCGGTTTGTCCTGGATCAATGAAGAAACGGGAGCACTTGCCCCAACAGCATCCCCTGCCGAAAGTAAAAGTGTATTTTCAGGGTTTTCAGCTTTACGCTGCTTCAAGTGCACAGCTAAATAATCAGCACGCCCTTGTTTGATACCGCCAAAATCAGAAGTGGTATCCAGCTGGCCGTGAAGATCATTGATCCCGAGCAATTGCACTTTAACGTTCTCTTTCCCCAAATTAAATTTGTAAATGCCAAATCCTTTATCATCAGTTTTGCCTGTATAGGAAATCGGGCTTTCTTCATTTAAATATTCCGCACCCTTTGGTGATGAGGTGAAAGTCACGTTCACCTTGCCTGAAATCGGGGCAATCGACCAGTTATTATCAGCGGTTGGATTGATCTCACTCTCTTGTGTAATGTAATCCATCAAGATCTGGCGATTTTCATCCGCAGAGTCAACTACGTATTCGCTGCCCTTGATTCCCGGGAAGTTTCCTCCGCCCGAAGCACGGTAATTATTCGTCACGACGATGAAGTCTTGATTCGGGTCCACTGGCTTGCCATTATATTTCAAATTTGCAATCCTGCTTGAATCCGACACTTTTATCCCTTTCTCATCATAGCGCGGAGCCTTAGTGACATCGATTTGATACGTAACGCCGTCAATCACATCAAAATTATAGACGGCAAACTTTCCATTAAGCAATTCCTGTTCCTCAGACTTGGCAGGATCAATTTTATTATATTTCCCGGCAGACATCTCAAGCCATTCTTTAACAACGGATCCTTTGATCTTGATTGCCTTCAAGGTATTATCGTATAAATATAAATCGCCGGCGCTGCGAATGGTCAGTCCGCCTTCTTTGATTTCGGTGAATTCTTCGACTCCATTGCGACCCGCTTTGAAAGGAGCTCCTACAGAGAGAATGGGCAGGTCTTTGTATTCTGGGCGGTTGCTTTGGATGTATTTTTCTACATACCATTTCTGTGCGCTTGTCACGACCTGTACGGAAGGATCATCTTGCACAAGGGCGAAATAACTATGAATTGGAGCTGTAGTCGTTCCTATCGGCGTGTTAACATACTTGATCGTTCCTTCATGATCCTTTTTAACAGCTTTGACGACAGATGCATCTTCAACTGCTTTTTTTCCTGTTTCTTTATCATTGATTGCCCGTGTTGACGAATCAGAATGAACGACTTTCCATTTTCCCTTGATATTCTGGATATCAAGATCAATGATCCCCAGATTACTGCCGCCATATCCTGCTTGAACGGCTGGTACACCATTAATGGTTCCCTTTTTATTATCCACGCCTTTAAGGATTTTCCCTTGGCTATCTTTAAATAGACTGTCTAAAGACGCCTCATCTTGTGCAGGAAAGACTTTATGCGTATGGGAGAACGTGATGGCATCTATGCCGAATACCTTGCTTAATGAATAGATGACATCCTCGGTATTCTTGGTGTCGCCATTAAACCCGGAATGTGTGAGCGCCACGATGACATCTGCACCCTTTTTCTTCATTTCAGGTACATATTTATTTGCAGTCGTGACGATTTCTTTTGCAATGACCTTACCATCAAGATTCGCTTTATCCCAATCCATGATTTGCGGAGGGGCGAATCCAATGTAGCCAATTTTCACTGATTTTTCATTTCCATTTATATCCATTATTTTCTTCGTGACGATTTTATATGGAGTATATTTGTTTTTATCATTCTTTGGATTATTGTCTTTATCCTTTTTATAAACATTGGCATTGACATAAGGGAAATTCGCATCGTTGATGGCCTCGTCCAAATAAGATAGACCATAATTGAATTCATGATTGCCGAATGTAGCCACATCATAGTCAAGCAAGTTCATCGCTTTATAGACGGGGTGGACTTCACCTTTTTTCAGTGGCGCTATATTCGCTTTGTACGTACCTAGGGGGGTCCCTTGAATAAGGTCGCCGTTATCCACTAAAACACTATTTTTCACTTCTTTTCGTGCCTGTTTGATTAAAGATGCCGTGCGAGAAAAGCCGACGGAGTCTGATACGGCATCCTTATAATAATCATAGCTTACTAGATTAGTGTGTATATCTGTCGTTTCCATGATCCTAAGTTCAAATGGCGCATCTGAAACGGAGGTTGCCAGGCTGTTGCCGAAGTTACTCGTATTACCGTTATACTTGGCGACAACCGATACTTTGACCCAGTAACCCGATTTGTACGAATTGAAGTAGGCAGAGAACTTTTGGGCCGATTTAATATCCGCCTCAATGGCTGACTGTGAAATGACCTTCGTCCCATTCATTAACTGGAAGACAACGGTTTCATTTCCTTTATTCCCTTTTTTCGGCGTGACCTTCACAGTCGCTTTAGTGCCATTTGTGTAATTAACAGCAGGAGCTGAAATGATAAATGGTTTAGTAGCGACCGGTTTCTTATTTGCCTCTTTGGCAGATGTCCCGACTGGTACGGTAAATGGGGCAGTAATCAAACTTACAGCAAGTATCGGGGCGAGCATCCTTTTAACATGCATCTTGTACGACATACTTCACAACCCTTCTATTTTTGTAAAATGCTAGAATAATATAACATGATTTTGTCGAAAGCATGTTAAGTTTTACCTTAATATTAAGAATTTTTAATAATCGGTCCTATTTAACCATTTTCATTCACTGACATGAATCATTTTTCCTTTATATATTTAAAATCATTACAGAATCCCATGGAATCCTTGGGAAGAAAGTTGCTTTTTGCGACTCGGCCATACATGAGCAAGCCTGCTTCCATCGTATGGGATCTCAATGTCCTCCCTCTTTCTCAGACGCTCTCTACTTCACCGTAATCCCCTTTTTGAAAACAAAAAAACTGGTAAAGCGCATTACCAGTTTTAAAAATATAGAAATCTATAAAGCCCTATCTATTAAACTGGCTGATACAGGTTTAATCCCCATCTCCCTCGACCAGATGGACAACTGGCCTATATGATGTATTTCGTGGGCTATCAGATGGCCCAATATCCTGCCTTTTTCGTAAGTCCCCTCCATCCAAGGTGGCTGAATCAATTCACTTTCCCCATTAAACGAATCCGAGTTCAAATAGTCCATGACCTCAGAATGATAATGCTTAGATAAATCTTCTACTTTCTGGATTGTATTATAGGCGTCTAGATCAATCCCGACATCCGGCTTCCCCTGAATGGCCCGGATCCAGCTGCATTCAACATCGATAATATGAGCGAGTGTCCTCAAAATATTGCCCATCCCGCCCGTGCGCTGCCGTTTAAGTTCCTCACACGATACGGACCGGCACCATTTGAACCACTCATTTCTGACCTGCCAGTTATAAGTGAATAATGTCAGCATTCCTACCCCCAAAAAACTCTTTTTCGTTAATATCCCTTTTAGCGCTGCAGCCCTTTATATTGATAATAATCCTGTCTTTGAATCGTTTTGAATCCACAAGATTCATAGAGTCTTAAAGCATGCTCATTAGTCGCCTCGACTTCGAGAAAAATATCATATCCAAGCTGGCATTGTTCAGCTACCACCTTTTTCAATACCTTTCTGCCAAGTCCTTTTCCCTGGTATTCCGGTAAAATGGAAAATCCATAAATCCATGCTTCCCTACCTGACTGATCAACACGAATTTTACCGACAGGACAGCCATCCTTTTCAATCATCATGGTTTTCAGGGTATCCTCGTGCAGGATGCGCTGATAATAATCCCTCGCCTCTTTTCCCGTAAATTGGAAACACTGAATATCCAGCTGAATTTCCGTTTCCTCATCCTCTCTCCGTGAAGGGCGAACGACTGCATCCTCATAATCATCAAGCTCCGTTCCAGACCATTTCATTTGAAACTCAGAAAAAGCGAACTTACATGGCAGCTGTTTCAAAAACCCTGTCCCTGAATGTGATTGAGCAGGCGAGTTCAAGATGATCGACTTAAAGTTGCGCTCCATGGCACTCCTTATAGCGTCGTCCAACAGCTTTGTAAAAATTCCTTGCCTCCGAAATTCAGGATGTACCATCCCACACATCTCCACTTTATTTCCAAAATCGTAAAGACCAAGAAAACCAACAAGTTTTAATCCATCATAGTGAAGAAAATCATTCTTATCCACACCATTTCGACTGCGAAGTGTCTCCCAGTTCAGCTTTAATGTAAAATCTTCCCGCTCACATTCCTGCTGTAGAATCCGAATATCTTCTAGCTGTTTCTCATTCAAAATTCCCACCCCTTTTCCATACTATCAGTTTATTACCAAAAAAAAATAAAAGCAGCATCCTTTTACATGGATGCCGCATACTTTCCATAAGTTTTCTACAAATGTTGTTTTTTTAAAAGTATTTTCACTTTAATCCATAAAACTAAGATCGTATGAGGGGAGGATTTCCTATCTAATTCCATTGACGGATGAATTATTGTAGTAAAATGATTCCAATTGACGATTATTTTTTACCCATTTTGTGCTATATTCCAAATAATGGTCTGCGTTTTTTTTATTTGACTTTAAAGGAGGGATTCATTGGTGAAATAGTACCTATTTCTTTATACCCGAATTCCGGACCCTTTTTAGAATAGAATCCGAAATTCGGTTTTTACTACCTAGCACATTACGTCCTGAGGTTATCGTTTCGTTTTATGAGCGGACTTTTTTAAGTTCTCTACGTCCGTTGTCAGTTCTTTTAATTGTTTACCGAAGCGGAAGAGCAAAAACATAGAAACGACGAATGGATAGCCAAATTCGCTAACTAATGACACCCACACAGTAGCATCCTCAATCATCATCCTCTTCACCCCTTTTCATGTATCTGATATCTAAAGTGAAACTTGTTTAAAAAAATCAATCTAGCACTATTGGTTTATGGATAAAGGAACAAATGTTCCTATATAATTGATTTATTCCCCTTGTCTATCACTTTATTAAATAAAGGAGGGATAGCAATGAACCAGTTAACTTCTCATTTTTTTTCTCATTCATTGGAGTTTCTGCAACAACAGTACTCATCTTTCTTTGAACAACCGATCATTCAAGTATTTTTACAGAACCCAGAGCATTTAAAGATTTTTACCGAAACTCTTGATTCCCCTTCTTCACATAACATTTGTCATCTCAACGAGACCTTCAAACTTTTCTATTACCGGGCTAAAGTATACAAATACATGTGCTCCTTGATTTACTTTTTCTCCGTTGATTTTGATAAAAGGGCACGGAAGCAGCGGGAACGCTATCGAATGGTACTTGATGCGACACCAAAGGATACTTTCGGAATGATCGATCGAATCGGCACTTTGGACGTTCAACTTGAAAAGATGGGGGAAACGAATGAGCTCTCTTCACACATAAGTGATGAAGAGATGATAAAAGCCCTGAAGAAGTTAACAGCCAAACAAAGTCTAGTCCTGACCATGATCTTTTCCTATGGCCTATCCAACAAGGAAATAGCTGCCTATTTTCATGAATCTCCCCAGAATATCTCAAGCATTCGTAAACAGGCTCTCAAAAAACTTCGAAAGCACTATATGGATGAGGTATATAATAGAAAGGAGAAAAGCCATTGTGGATAAAAAACTATCAAAAGAAGAATTGATGAATCTAATCGACTCTTTGAATCCTAAAATAAAAAAATCGTTAAAAAACACCAACTATCAAGACCGGAATGATCTGGAACAAGAGATTAAACTCAAGATCATTGAGTCATATGAAAAAATCGTTTCAATCGAGGCCCCTAATTTTGAGGAGTTCCTTGCAGAATTCCTGACTAAGCAAAAACAATGAAAAAGTACCAAGTCCAGCATGCATGCTGGACTTGGTACTTTTTTTGCTGAATATCAGTATAATGGATTCAATGTCAGCTTATCACCTTTTGGATCATCCAATACCGTTTTGTGATAAGTACCTTCTGCCCAATCATCAAGCTGATCGTGGTACCACTCGCTTTTTACGTTACCTGATTGCCCAGGCCCAACGAGGTGATATCCCTTTTTCATGTCGGATAGGTCAATGACAAATCTCCAGGAGCCACCATGATTAACGGTTCCGTTATCTAAAAATGCCGCTGCCTGAACGGTTACACTGCTACCGCCGACCGGCAATCCGCCGCCGCTGTTAAATAAATAATTTAACGGGGCGACACTTCGTAACGGATGGTTGAACCTTACCTGATGATAGTCTCCCCATTCCCAATCAGCTATATCGTCACCTTGTGATTCTTCCAGTTCCATTAACGTCTCCTGTAACGACTTGGCGAGTACCTGCTCCAGTCCGCCTGCCTCTTCAATCCAAGGACCCGGCTTACCGCCCAATGCCCGCCTTAGTAGTTCATCAACGGCCGAACGCCTTCCATTAAAGAGGTTGAGCGTTTCTTCCGGTATTTCTTCTGTAAGCAAAACTTCCCCTATTTTTTTCATCCATACATTAAAAATCATCGGTGCTGCTTCATCAACGGAATCAATATGATTCCATTTCTCCAGAATCCTTAGTGCCTTGTCTTCCTGTATTCCCGATGGACCTTTCAGTACCTCTATAAATTGAGGGACGAACTCCTTAGCCTGCAGATTCATCTGATCCATCTGCAAGCTTTGCATATCTTCTGCAGTAAGCTTTTTATTCGCTTTTAAAAACTCCTGTATCCTCATCTGACGGTACGGCTGTGCCCAGTTATTGCTGATATGGTAAGGATAATCATCTGAGATGACTTTATTATTCGCTGTCGAAATGAATCCCTCTTCCGGATTGACCGTTTTTGGAAGTTCATCAAATGGAATGTAGCCTTTCCACTCATATTCATCCGTCCAGCCTGGTACAGGCAGCATACTATCGCCTTTTTTACGGATAGGGATTTTCCCATTCGCCTTAAAGGCAATGGTCCCATCGACTGAGGCAAAGACGAAATTCTGTGCCGGCGTTTCGAATTTCAAAAGGGCCTTTTCGAAGTCTTTCCAGTTTTCCGCTTTATTCATATTAAGTACCGCTTCAAGCTCTGCGGATGGATCAAGTGCCGTCCACCTTAATGCAAGGACTGTGTCTTTTCCGCTTTTCCCGGCAAAGTCGGAGACAACCGGTCCATGACGGGTAACCGTCACTTTATAGTCAAGTGTCTTACCATCCTTAACCTTGATCGGTTCGTTTAAGATGTGAGCCTTGTCCCATTTATCTTTGAAGGCGAATTCTTTCTCGTTTTCCGGGTGTCTCTTCTCAATATACAGATCCTGGACATCCGGTCCTGTATTCGTCACACCCCAAGCGACCTTATCGTTATGACCGAGAATGATACCCGGAATCCCGGCAAAAATAACACCGCTCACATTGACTGTCGGGGCCTCCAAATGCATTTGGTACCAAACGGAGGGTGTAGCTAACCCCAGATGGGGATCATCCGCCAATAACGGCTGCCCGGAATCCGTTTTCTTGCCAGATACGACCCAGTTGTTGCTGCCGTTGAATTCATTAGGAACAACGGCCCCGGCGAAGCTTTTTTCAATATCCAGTTCTTCCTTGCTGATGATATATGGTGCGCCCTCTGGATAATCCGGGAATAGATCATACGCTTTTTCCTTTGGGAAGGTTTGCAACAAATACTGTCTAAACGCCTGATCTTCCCAGTTCCCGCCTAAATCAAAGGCCATATACTTACCGATGGTGAGCGAATCGACGGGTGTCCACGGTTCTGGTTCGTATCCAAGTAAAGTGAACTCGGTCGGCCATTTCCCATTCTCCTTCAATTCATCGATATATAAATTTACCCCTTCTGCAAACACATCCAAGGCTTCTTTACCGTCGCTTGTATATGCTGCATAAGACGCTTCAGCTGCCCGCCTTAGCCCAAGTGTGCGGAAATATTTATCATTTTTGACGGTTTTCTCACCAATCACTTCACTCAATCTTCCTGACGCCTGACGCCTGCTTAAATCCATTTGAAATAAACGGTCCTGTGCTTGGATATACCCTTGGGCTAAATATAAATCATGTTCATTCGCTGCGTTGATATGCGGGACCCCGCTGGAATCCCTCATAACTGTTACTTGTTTCAAAAGGCCTGGAAGCGAAATTTCCCCCTTTGTTTCCGGCAAGGACCTTGAAAGAAATACATTTGCTGCAATCAAGACAGACAGCAAAAGTAGAATCAGGATTGCAAGACTCCATAGCACCCGCTTTTTCCACTTCCGTTTTGGTTTTTGCTGAGGTACGGCAACTTCCATCAATTCATCTCACTCCCCCCTTAAAACTCTCTTATTATCTACTTAAGATATTCCGCGTCCCCACCCACCTTTCCTACCAACTTCCTAACATTCCCTCTGTTTATTTCCGGAAGGGAGAAAGGTGCAAGGACGGTTGTTCCCGCTCAAGGTCGGATTATTCCGCTAAAGGTCGGATTATTCCGCGCAAGGACGAATTGTTTCCGCGAAATTCGATAAACATTGTCAATACAAAAACACCGATACAATGTATCGATGTTCAGGGGATGTTAGCTATTAGCAATTATGTATTCAATCACCTTATCTGGATCATCCGTATAAAAAAGGGCCTTATCGAAGTCATGGGCTGCCTTCGCCTCAGCTTCCATGTATTCAACCGGGGATAGGAAACCAAAGAGCCTCTTCCATTTATGATTTTTCTCCAGAAGTTTTCTTTCCCTTTTTATATCCTCTGGTATGAATTTATTAATGATATAACATGGGTCAGAAAATGCATCAGCATTAAAACGCTCGTTCAAGGTTCGCAATTTTCCCCGATCCCACTCCACCCTTATTAAGTCAGATATGACCGACACATTTTGGACTGATTCAAGGATGTGTTTCGACAAAACATCATATTCTTCATCCTCCAACCCATTATCCGTCATGATCCCCACACAATACCATTTTTCATTCGGATCAAGTTCTTCATTTTTCTTGAAAAACACTCTTCATCCACCTTCCTTTCGGGCTTTACATGTCCTATCTCTTTTTCTTGTATGCTTTCCGTATTCACGCCATTTCACTATATCATGGAGATATATCCATTTGACGAAAAATGAAGAAAGCTGCTGGTATGGTTGCCACCATTCACCAAACTTCTTGCATTTAGGAAACATCATGACATACAAAAAAAGATACCCTGAAGAGGATACCTCCATCATACTGGCTGAAGGGCCAGCCCTCTTTGTTTAAGCAGATATTCCAGTGCCTGCCTGAACGATAGAAAAGCTTTTACCTGATTAGACAAATCAAGTTTGACAATCTCTTTCACCACATCAGGGGCAAAACCGACAAACATCGTTTCCGTTCCCATCAACGCCAGTGCCCCCACTAATTGATCCAACAGTGTGAGCATATTGCTTTCCTTCGTAAAGGTAATGCCGGAGAAATCCATAATCAATACTTCCGCATGCAGATCTGTACATTTTTGCAGTACCGTCGATTGCATCGACTCCATTCTCCAATCATCAATGCGCCCGATCAATGGTAAGAGCAGCACATCCTTTAAAACGGTCTGAACAATCGGAGTGGCCAATTCTTCCATGACTTCCTGGTTTTCTTTTATTTTCTGCAAAGAATCGTTTGCCACTTTTGCCATTTCTTTATAATGATTCACATAACTTATGCTCACACAGTGTATGAATTGATCCAGTATTGCATCAATTATCAAGCTTGCCTTTAGCAAAATTTCAATGGAGTAGTAGCGGTTGCTTACTTCTTCTTCAATGAAACTCCAGAAAAGGTTACGCACCAGCTGAGCTTCCTCAATATTTTTATTTAAAGGGATTCCCATGTCCACGACGCGCTTTCCTATTTCCATACCCGTTATTTTCATACTTTCCATCGCTTGTGCCTTACCGTGAATCAAGGCATCTGCATGAATTTGAATTAGTTGCGACCTTACCTCTTTACTGGTTTCAAAATCATAGAGTGGGCCCTCTTCTTCAAACAACTCGATATGCTCCACTAAGATATATTTGAATTTTTCGATTTTTTCACCGATCATTCTTAATTCTTCCATGTAGACCTCCCACACAGGGCTTTTATCACATTTTATCAAATAGTTAATGGTAAAGGATATAAAATCCTTCTATTACCAATATGATAATAGACGTTTACCCTTCTCTTAATAAGGGTATTATGATATATGACTTGGAGGGATTATCATGAAAAAGGATCAAAAAGACTTTGAATCTGAAAACATGAGCGATTTAGTCGAACTAATAAACAGTAAAAATAACAGCCGCAGAATCCTTGATGTACTACGGCGTAATAAAAAGGATAAAAATAAAAACAAAGATAAAAAGTGAAAAAGCCCATTCCAATATGGTCTGGGTTTTTAAATGGGATAAAATAAAAGAGCTGAGTTTGTTTTTTGAGCAAACTCAGCTCTTCCTGCCACTATCTTTTTCTTCGAATTTCCTTCACATGGTTTCCTTCCGTGGTAATATAAACTGTTTCATCGATTTTGTATGTTAAATAACGGTCACAATCGATTTCCAACGTTTTCCCATTGTTGAATTTCATTGCGCAATTGGATCCCTCTTTGGTTTCCGTTACATCAATGACTTCGTTCGTCTTAAAACCGACTGCCTTGCCATCGGAGAAATGTGGATAGTATTTTTCAACAATCTCCACCTTTTCCAATCGGCCCGGACTTGTTAAGTATACAACGAATAATATAATTAAAACGGCTATTAACCCAATGAGAATTACTGCTTTTCGTTTCACTCTATCTATTACCCTCTTCTCTTATCAATCTTTTATTCAATATCATTTTTCACTGGATTATATTCAGGATTCCGGAAAATCATGATAGAAAAGAACATTTTATTTAACGATTTTCACTTTTTCAACCATCATGACACAAACGGCAGCAAGGATGATTAGGATGGATACAGCAGAGATGACCCCTCCCCAACCGAACTTCATCAGGAATAAACCTCCTGATGCTCCCACTACACTTGACCCCGCATAGTAAAACAGGAGATATAAAGCGGATGCTTGTGCCTTTTCACTTTTATCAGCTAACGATCCGACCCAGGTGCTCGCAATTGAATGAGCTCCAAAAAAGCCAAATGTAAACAGGGCAAGCCCGATTATCTTCAACAAAAGTGGATCCAATAAGGTTAAAAGGGCCCCAAGCAGCATGATTGCGATTCCGGAAAGAAGAACAAACCTCCGACTATATTGATCGGCAAGCTTCCCCATCCATGTAGAACTAAATGTCCCCACTAGATAAATAATGAAAATGAAGCCGATCAATGTCTGTGATAAATGATATGGCGGTCCCATTAATGGTATACCCACAAAGTTATAAACGGTAACGAATGAGCCCATTAATAGGAAGGCCATCCCGAATAAAAGTACTAGTCTGCTATTCCATAAGTTATTAATAAGGGAGGTTTTAATTCTCGACAATGATACTTTTTTACGGACAGCATGCTGCGAATGTGGAAGCATCAACCAAAAAGCCAGACTGATGATCAAACTTAAAGCCCCAAGGCTGCCAATCGCTATGTTCCATGAGAAATGGTCGGTCAGCACTCCGACAATCAGCCTGCCTGCCAATCCGCCGATACTCGAACCACTCACATAGATTCCCATCACGTAGCCCAGGCTTTTCGGATCGAATTCTTCATTGATATAGGCCATCGCAATTGCCGGGAAACCTGCAAGCACCGCTCCTTGAATCGCCCGTATTGCAATAAGGATGTATAGGTCATCCTGGATGAAGCTGACGCATATGGATAACAACGCAGACAGAGTGAGCGCTGTCCCCATTATTTTTTTCCTATCGATATTTTCTGAGAAAAAGGAAACAAGCAATAAACAGATGGCAAGCGTTCCTGTTGCGAAAGATAATGTAAGACTTGCCATTGCAGGAGAGACCCCGAATTGCTTTGCGAAAACCGGAATGACCGGCTGAGTACTATACAGATCCGCAAACGTTACAAAGCTACCAAGAAATAAAGCCAAGATTGTTTTCCTGAATGATTTGCCAGCAGGCTCGATATAATTCACTTTTGTTCAGACCCTTCACTATTAAACTTTCCCCCTATGTTAATACGAACTTCCTGAGTTGTCTATTTCGCCACTTATGGCCAAACGGAAAAGTAAGTTCCAGCAATTCACAAAAAACCCTTCACTGTATGCAGTGAAGGGTTTTTCATTAATATGAACGTTTATCATCCCGCTCACTTTTTTTAAGCAGCCAGTACACAGGCATACCTATAAAGAGGATGATCACCGAGTACAGGGCATTTAAAGGTGTTTGGATTAATGTGCTTACAACAATATATATTGCACCAGCAATGGCTACAATGGGGATTAATGGGTAAAACGGGACTTTATATGTTTTTGCATCGGGATCTTTCTTGCGTAAGATGAAGACCGCGAAGAAGGCTAATCCATAAAAACAGAAGACAGAGAATACGGCCATATTGGTAAGTTTGTCAGGGTCTGCTACAACCATCATTATGATGGCAATGATCACTTGTAATATCGTAGCATTTATGGGCGTTTTAAACTTGGGCGATATTTTCCCGATTTGTTTATGGCCAGGCATCATTTTATCAGTCGCCATCGCCAAGGTTATGCGCGGAAAGGTCAGAAGCTTTCCGTTCAAACATCCGAAGATTGAAATCGCTATTCCGATTGATATCAATTTCCCGCCCAATTCACCAAATAGAAGCGTTGCCGCAACATTCGCTGCATTCGTACCATGAGCGATGACTCCCTCTGCTCCCAAAACATGAAGCATGGCAAGGTTCACAGCCAAGTATGCGACCATGACCACGACTAATCCTGTTATGATAGCTCTCGGCAACGTTTTCTGTGGATTTTTCATTTCCCCTGCCATGAAGCCGACATTCATCCAGCCATCATACGCCCAGAGAGTAGCCAAAATCGCACCAGCCATACTGATTTTCATTGAACTTTCACTACTGATATTGAATACAGGCATATCACCTTGTGCGATACCGAACACCGCTATGAATATGATCGGGATCAATTTAGCAACGGTCGATAATGTTTGTATTATACCGCCGTATTTTGTCCCCAGCAGATTCATGCCTGCTATAAATACGATCGTAAGAATGCCTATTGCCAAAGTGTAATCTGAAGCGATATTAAATATTCCTGCGACTAATAACCCGAAGTATAAACTGAGTGCGCCCATGACTGCAGGTCCATATACCAATGTCTGAACCCAGCCGCATAGGAATCCCCATGCTTTTCCGTACACTTCTTCCATATAGACATATAAGCCGCCAGTTTTAGGAATCCGGGTACTCACTTCCGCAATCGTCAATCCGCTTGCAAGGGTAATCAGGCCACCTATCAGCCAAGCTAATAAGGCCATGGTTGAATTACCACTTAACTCAAGCACGTCACCAGGTCTCATGAAAATACCAGAACCGATAACTGTACCAACTACAATAGATGTTCCAATCCAAAAGCCAATCGTTTTTTTCAATTGGTCATTCCCCATGATGTCCTCCCCAGGTGTACACATGTACTTGTTTTATACTAAAATTATATCATATAAATTATATGGAAATAACTTATTCAATAATTCGAATAGTCCAATAAGGTTCCGGACACGTTGGTATTACTGTGCTTGGCTAGCTTTATTACAATTATATTTTTTTTACTAATTATGTCTGGAACTGCAACAAAAACCGAATATTCTCTGTAGAAAAAACGTTTTATAGAAATTTAACTCGATAATAACGAATTAAATATCACAAAAAGCAAGTATCATTCGTTATATATACAGTCTGAGATACCAGGTTTTTTCTCGGACACAAAAAAAACCACTCCGAATCAACGGGGTGGTTCCACTCCTCTTTCAAGCTTCAATTCGTATTACCAAATAATGAATAAAAGCACAACCGCCAAGACAATCCGGTAGATGGCAAAAGGAGTCAATTTAACTTTATTGATTAAAATCAAGAAAAAGCGGATACAGAATAACGCAAAGATGAATGCGCTTATGAAACCTGCGATAATGAATGGCATAACTTCAGGTGTGAAGTAATCCCAATATTTAACTATCTTTAAAAGACTGGCACCCGCCATGATCGGCACCGCCATGATGAACGTGAAATCGGAAGCAGCCCGATAGCTCATCCCTAATAGTACACCACCAGAAATCGTTGAACCTGAACGTGAGAATCCCGGCCACAGTGCCAAACATTGAATTAACCCTACACCAAAAGCTTGTTTATAAGTGATTTGGTCAACCGTTTCTGTAGTCAGCTTTGGACGGAATTTATCAGCCGCAATCATTAAAAATGCGCCCAAGATTAATCCAACGATAACCGTCTTCATGGTAAATAAATTTTCATCGATATAATCTTCGAACAATAGACCTAATACAGTAGCCGGTAACAATCCGACGATGATCTGCAAGAGGTTAAGCTTTTGGCCCTTCACAGCAGATGGGTCTTTCATTTTCCTTAAACCAAGCAAGTCCATGAATCGCCCCCAGAAGAGCACGACTACAGCGAGTATCGAACCAAGCTGGATAACCACCTTGAACACATTGGCTATTTCACTACCGAAAAGTTCATTCGATTTCAGCCATAAATCATCAACGATAATCATGTGCCCTGTAGACGATACAGGAGCAAATTCAGTTAATCCTTCAACAAGACCAAGGACAACAGCAACAAAAATTTCCCACATATTCATTTTTTTCACCTCATAATTCGAACACCTGTTATGGAAATACCATATGTATTTTACTCGTTGTTTAAAATATTGTCTATTAAACATTGCTGAAACAATTTAGGGATACATGTATGATAGGGTTCAAGATAAAGTTTAAAGGGGAAGTGATGAATTTGCAAAACATATTGATTTTCGCCCATAGAGGATCCAAAGGGACGCATCCTGAAAATACCATGGCTGCATTTCAAGAGGCGGCAGAAATCGGTGCCGAGGGGATCGAGTTCGATGTCCACCTCAGTTCTGATGGGGAATTGGTCATCATCCATGACGAAACACTTGATCGAACGACCAACCTTACTGGTTATGTAAAAGATCATTCGTCACAGGAGCTGAAGACGGCTGATGCCGGGGGCAAATTCTCCAAGGAATTCCTTGGGGAGCGGATTCCTTTTTTAATAGAAGTTTTCGACTGGGCCAGGGATAATGCTTTATTGATGAATATCGAAATCAAAACGGATAAACTCGCTTACGAAGGGATCGAACAGAAGATCATTGATTTAATTCATCAATACCGAATGGAAAATCGGGTGATCCTATCTTCCTTCAACCATCAATCAATTGAAAAAGTGAAGATGCTTGCCCCAGAACTTGAACGTGCATTATTGTTCGAAGGGCTTCCTGAAAACTTCGAAGAAATCTTACGTGATAAAAAAGAAGCCGGTTTTCATCCTGATAAAAATAGCCTGACTCAAGCAATGAGTGATAAAGCGAAAAAACTTGGATACAAAATCCGCCCTTGGGTCGCCAATGATGAAGCGGACATCGTCAAGCTCGCAGAGATGGATGTCGACGTTATCATGACCGATTTCCCTGAAAAGGCAATCAAGATTTTAAAGGCTTGGCAGTCACATGGCTGAATAATGCGAAAGAGAAGGAGCGATGCCCCTTCTCTTTCAAATCCATATTTATTCAGTTATTAACGAGAAAAGTTTGATCCGCCTAATTGTTGTTCAGCCATTTGAACTAAACGTTTTGTGATTTCCCCACCAACAGATCCGTTAGCACGAGAAGTAGTGTCTGCACCTAAGTTTACACCAAATTCACTAGCGATTTCATTCTTCATTTGTTCTAGGGCTTGCTCTGCACCAGCTACTACTAGTTGATTGCTGTTATTGTTGTTTGCCATGTGTTTTCACCTCCTACTAATATTAATTAGCATTTTTAGCTTAAATTATTATTGCCAATTTATTGAATTATTTTTCTTTACGATCCCTTCAATCCAAAGCTCTTTATCATGAATTCCTTTTTCTGTTCATAAACTGTTAGGAAACTTTCAGTAGGAGGGAAAAGATTTGCAAATACATGTGGTTAGGCCAGGCCAGACGTTATATGGCATCGCCCAGACGTACAGCGTAACTGTTGATAGGCTCGTGGAAACAAATAAGATTCCTAACCCAACTAATCTTGTTACTGGGCAGGCCCTTGTCATTCCAATTGTCGGCAGCTATTATTTCGTTCAACCCGGTGATAGTCTTTATTCCATTTCCCAAAAGGTTGATGTCCCTTTTCAAGAATTGGCAAAAATAAATGGCATTTCCGAAAATCAAAACTTATCCGTTGGATACCGGCTCTATATTCCAGCACGTAAGAAAAGGACCGCCGAATTCAATGGGTATGTCGAGCCGAGGGGTACGACGGTTGCACCGGCCCTTGAAACGGCTGCAAGGGAAGCTGGGCCCTATTTAACCTATTTGGCCCCATTCAGCTTCCAGGCGCTTCGTGACGGCTCCTTAAAAGAGCCATTGCTCAATGAATTCCCTGCCATCGCCAGGGAAAATAAAAATGTCTTGATGATGGTGATCACGAATCAGGAAAAAGACCAATTCAGCGATGAGCTCGGGCAAATCATCTTGACGAACACTTCCGTTCAAAATAAGTTCCTGAACAATATCGTTTCAACTGCAAAGAAATATGGATTCCGGGATATCCACTTTGACTTTGAGTTTTTAAGGCCGTCTGATAAAGAAGCTTATAATCAATTTCTCCGAAAAGCCAAGGAACGTTTCAAGAAAGAAGGATGGTTCATTTCTACGGCACTTGCCCCCAAAACAAGTGCGGAACAAAAAGGCCGTTGGTATGAGGCCCATGACTATAAAGCACATGGCGAAATCGTCGACTTCGTTATCATCATGACTTATGAATGGGGGTATAGCGGGGGACCGGCAATGGCTGTATCGCCAATTAGATCTGTTCGGGATGTGCTCGAATATGCCGTCACTGAAATTCCTGCCAACAAAATCCTGATGGGGCAAAATCTATATGGCTATGATTGGACCCTGCCTTTTGTACAGGGATCCACTGCCAAGGCTGTAAGTCCGCAGCAGGCCATCCAGATTGCAGCTGCCAATAATGTTGCCATCGAGTATGATGAAACCGCACAGGCCCCGCACTTCAATTATACGGATATTGAGGATAAGCAGCATGAGGTGTGGTTTGAAGATGCCAGATCCATTCAGGCAAAATTCGATTTAATCAAGGAATTGAATCTAAGGGGGATGAGTTATTGGAAGCTCGGCCTAGCCTTCCCTCAAAACTGGCTGCTCATCAGTGATAACTTCAACGTACGCAGAAGGGTCTAAGAACAGATTGAGCCTATTTATCAAACTTTTGGAATACCGAAACGCAACCTGACATATAATCCATCATCGAGCATGAAGTCCAGTTCAGGATACGTGACTCAGCCATAAAAGCCTTCCGACGTTCTGGAAGGCTTTTATCATTTCCCTGTTATCCGAGTTGCACTTTTTTAGATAATCTACGAAATTCATGATTCAAAGTTTGTTTGACTGCCTTATGAGCAAAGCCTTTTTTGACCATACTAAAAGGAACAGCTTAAGGGGTGTGAAAAACATGATTAGATTCGGTACATACATTAGCACCGTTCCTAGAATTCCGCGTTTCATCAGATTGCTTTCTACCATCGCATTATTTTTACTCTCTTTCGGGGTATTGATCCACCTTGTGGAGCCGAAAAGATTCCCTACTTTACTCGATGGCATCTGGTGGGCAATCGTGACTATGTCAACGGTAGGTTACGGAGATTACACGCCTGTGACCAATCTTGGTAAAGTCATTGGGATCACCCTCATTTTGTCAGGTGCCGGCCTGATCACCTCTTATTTTGCATACATTGCTAAAATGTCCATTTCCAATGAACAGCAATTTCTAACAGGAAAGAAAGTATTCAGCGGCGGTGGCCATATTATCATTGTGGGCTGGAATGGCCGTTCCAGGAGAATCATCCAAAACATTCATAATAGAACTCATCATCAACCTATTGTCCTTATAGATGATACGCTGCAAAAGCACCCGCTACCAAGAACGAATATCCACTTTATCCAAGGAAAAGCTACATTGGATTCCGTTTTGCAAAAAGCTAATATAAAACAGGCCATACGCGTCCTTATCACCGCTGACCTCAAGCAAGACGAGCTGCATACGGATATGTTCTCGATATTAACGTTACTGGCCGTCAAAGGCTTGAATCCGCATTTGTATTGTCTAGTGGAAATATTGACGCAAGAACAAAAGGAAAATGCTTTGCGGGCAGGAGCGGATGGTATTGTCGAAACGAATAAATTTGCAAGTGATTATATGCAGGATTGCTTATCGAGAGGGATCATTGTGGAAGCTGAAGAGCAAAATGAATGGGATGGATTGAACATCAAACAACTGGCCATCCAGAGTGACTGGGCGGAATTGACGTTTAAACAGTTGAGCGCCAAGCTATTTGATCAAGACATTCTATTGGTGGGCATCATATCAGGAGGCGAGACATTCATCAAGCCCCCTGCAAATGTAATCATACAACGCAATGACACTCTAATCATCATTGAAGATTAATGTAATAAAAGCTTTTCCAAATCATGGACAAGCGATTTTCCATAAGAGATATAGTTTTCCGGAAATTCGGCATCCGGATTTTCCGGCTCAGCAAACTGATTGAAGGAAGCGGTGAGGTTTCCGATATTTCCTTCACCGTCAACACCGTCCTCGTATTTATGAGATAACAAAAACGGTTGTAAAAGTTCGACCATTACCCCATCCTGATCGAGTGAACCATCAACCGCCCTGAAAGGGATACGCAAAAACTGGTACCCATCACTGTTATCCATTTTATAATCAAACGACCCATTGTCATAGTCCCAGCCTCCGCCTATCACATATCCTTCCGGCTTTAACTTCGTCTCCAGGTCGAACAAACCGAATGTTTTCCCTTCCAACTCAGAAGAAATTTTAATCATAGTAAAAAACCTCTTTCGCCATTTTTCTATTAGCTTAACCAAAAGGCCTTTAAAAAAACCCCTGGAATGACTCGATTGTACCCTCGGTTCAGGATAAAGAAGATTGGCTTTCTCTCTGATCCCCAAGGTATCCTTACGCTCTTTTATAAAGTTTATTTCAGCTTCAGAGCTTCATTAATTGCAATTGCTGGATCTGCATTTCTAGATTGCCGCACTTCCTGTTGCAGCTGCTGGATTTTCTCCCGCTTTGCTTAAAGCCTTTTCATCTTTGAAGAACCGGAATTTGCGGAACCTGTGTAATTGGAATTCATCATTGATGAATTGTGCACACATGAACCCAAATTCTTCGGTTTTTTAATGCAAGCATTCGAATATGTTAATTTAACTTTAGAGTTCAATAAAAAAGCATGAAGCTGGATGTTATTCCTGCTTCATGCTTTTTTTATTATAAGCGCTGTTCTAGCTCCGCTTTTTTCTTTTCATAACCTGGCTTGCCTAAAAGCGCAAACATGTTCACCTTATATGCTTCCACTCCAGGCTGATCAAATGGATTGACACCTAGTAAGTAACCGCTCATTGCACAAGCTTTCTCGAAGAAATATACAAGGTAGCCAAATGTATAAGCATCAAGCTTAGGAACCGTTACGATCAGGTTGGGAACGCCACCGTCCGTATGTGCTAAAAGAGTGCCCTCAAATGCTTTATTATTTACGAATTGCACCGTTTCACCTGAAAGGTAATTCAGGCCATCCAAGTCATTGTCCGCTTCTTCAATTAAAATTTCATGACGGGCCTTTTCCACTTTGATGACTGTTTCAAAAAGATCACGCCGCCCTTCCTGAACATATTGCCCTAATGAATGCAGGTCAGTCGAAAAGTTAGCGGATGAAGGGAAAATCCCCTTTTGATCCTTTCCTTCACTCTCTCCAAATAATTGTTTCCACCACTCAGAGAAGTATTGAAGTCCAGGCTCATAGTTTATCAGCATTTCAATGGTTTTCCCTTTATTGTAAAGGATATTTCGAACCGCTGCATATTGGTATGCCTCATTATCAGCTAGCTCGGAAGAACTGTAGTCCAACCTTGCACGCTCGGCTCCCTCCATGATTTGATCGATATCTGCCCCGCTGACCGCAATCGGAAGCAACCCAACTGCCGTTAAGACAGAGTAACGTCCGCCAACATCATCAGGAATGACAAAAGTTTGGAAACCCTCCTCCGTTGCTACCGTTTTTAATGCGCCCTTTTCTTTGTCAGTGGTCGCATAAATTCGGCTTTTAGCTTCTTCAACACCATATTTTTGTTCCAGCAGTTTCCTGAATATCCTGAAGGCCAGTGCTGGTTCAGTGGTCGTACCAGATTTAGAGATAACATTGATCGAGAAATCCCTGTTTTCCAACAGGTCCATTACGTCCTGCATATATGTAGAGCTTATATTATTACCTACAAATAAAATTTGCGGTGTTTTTCTTTTGTCCGTCGGCAAAATGTTATAAAAACTATGTTGAAGCATTTCAACTGCCGCGCGCGCTCCCAGGTATGATCCACCGATTCCGATAACCAGTAACACATCTGAATCTTTTTTTATTTTTTCCGCTGCTTTTTTGATCCTCGAGAACTCTTCTTTATCATAATTGGCGGGTAAATCAAGCCAGCCAAGATATTCATTGCCTGCCCCTGTCTGTTCATGCAGAGAATGGTGGGCCACTTTTACAGCATCCTGTAAATAGGTAATTTCATGCTCCCCGAAAAACGGCAGGGCTTTTGAATAATCGAAACGAATATGGGCCATTCAAATTCCTCCTTGATTTTTAGTTTCCCTATCACTTTATCTGATGTAATTCTCATAATCAAGATATCGGTCAAGTAAATAACGAATTATACGTTCAAAGTAATCTCCCACCTGACAAGGCGGGAGAATGAACATTTCACTTGAATTATAATGAAGCCCGTAAAATGGCAAGGACATCTTCACGGTTCAGGATTTTGAATCGCCCAAATCCCCCTCTGCTCATCGCTTTATCAGCCATGACTTCCAATTGTGAGTCATCGATGCCATAATCCGAAAGATTGGTCGGCGCACCTAAGCTGCTCCAAAACGACCTTAGTCTTTCAATGCCCTCAAGGGCCGCTTCCTCATCCGTTTTACCTTCCGGATCAACATGGAACACACGGACTGCAACCTGTTTAAAGCGTGCAACATTTTCATGGAGCACATGTTTCATCCAATTTGGAAATAAGATGGCCAATCCTCCGGCATGCGGGATGTCATAAACAGCTGAAACGGCATGTTCAATGTTATGCGTTGCCCAATCCCCACTGTAGCCAACCCCAAGCGAACCATTCAAGGCAATATTTCCTGCATATAGGATAGTGGCCCTGTGTTCATAATCCTCCAGGTTTTCCAATAGTTTAGGCGCCGTTTCAATCACTGTCAGTAACAGCGATTCACAAAAACGGTCTTGAAGAGGTGCATGCGTTTCCGGATGGAAGTACGTTTCGAACACATGTGACATCATATCGACCATTCCGTATACAGTCTGATCTTTCGGTACCGAAAAAGTATTTTCTGGATCCAAAATGGAGAATTGGGGAAATACCAATGGACTTCCCCATCCATATTTCTCTTTCGTTTCCCAGTTTGTAATGACTGAGCCGGAATTTGCCTCGGAGCCGGTTGCAGCTAAAGTCAGTATCGTTCCAAACGGAAGGGCCTCTTCTACTGATGCCTCCTTAATGACTAGATCCCATGGATCCCCCTCATATTTAGCACCGGCAGCAATGGCCTTTGTCGCGTCAATGACACTGCCGCCTCCAACAGCAAGCACAAAGTCGATACCATGTTCTTTACAAAGTTCCACACCTTTCCGGACTGTTGAGATGCGCGGATTCGGTTCAACTCCGGAAAGTTCGTGCACCTCTGCATCGATCTCTTTCAAGGCATTGATCACTTTTTCATATAAGCCATTTTTCTTTATGCTTCCTCCACCGTATACAAGTAAAACCTTATCACCATATGCAGGGATTTCCGTTTTTAAACTTCCAAGCTGATCTTTCCCGAAAATTATTTTAGTAGGGTTTTTATAAGTGAAATTCTCCAAAAGATTTCTCTCCTTAATGCCACATCGGCCTCTAGAAAATTGCCCACTTGGCCAATGGCAGTTTTTTTCTTTTCTTCATTATGACCAATATTCCATATAAATACAAAGCATCCGTCCGAACTTCTGTAAGGATGTATATTTACATGATGAAAAAGCATGATAAGTAAAGAACTGATTTTTTCAAAAAAAGGAGGCTGTACAATGAGTGGAATTCAAAGAATTGCACTTGTTCTTACAATAATCGGGGCAATCAACTGGGGATTAATAGGGTTTTTCCAATTTGACTTGGTCGCTTCGATTTTCGGAGGGCAAGATGCTGGAATGGCCCGTATCATTTATGGATTGGTTGGAATTGCCGGCCTAATTAACCTTGGTCTTCTCTTTAAACCAAGTCCTGAAATTGCCAGTGAACCAGAAACCAAACCGAATCGTTGAAAGGGATTTTGTTTATATTCTATAAAAATAAAGCCGGACCATGGATAAAAAACATGACCCGGCTTTATTTAATTCATTTTCATGAAATCATGAAAATGACAAAAAAAACCGACTGATCGATTGATCTGTCGGTTCACAAAATTATTTTTTGATTAAGTCTTCGCGTTGAGATTGTTCAATCCACTCTTGAAGTTTGTCTTTCAATGTGTTGAAACCTTCAGTAGATTCGATGTGAGATGTTGCTTTAACAGATGCTTGGCGTTTTTTTGGAGCTTTTTTCGGAGCTTCAGTACGCTCAGGAGCTTCTTCTGTTGCGCGGATCGATAAGCCGATTTTTCCAGCAGCTGAATCGATTGAAAGCACTTTAACTTTTACTTCATCGTTCACTTTTAAATGTTCGTTGATATCTTTAACGAATCCGTGAGTAATTTCAGAAATATGAACTAAACCTTGAGTTGATTCATCTAAAGCAACAAAAGCACCGTATGGTTGAATACCAGTTACTTTACCAGTAACTACCGCACCAATTTCGAATTTTTCAGACATGGTAACACTCCTATTTTATATATATTTTTTCGTCTTTTCACGCAATAAAAAATTATATCACATAATTGGAAAATAATCAAAGTTAAGTATACCATACTTTTTTGAATTTTACTCATTAAAAATGTTTGTTTTTTGGAAATAATAAATATTATAAGAACGTTATTTATAATTTATCCTAAAAATTTGCAAATAACCTCCATTCCCTTAATATATTTACTCATTTTTCTAAAGATTGTAATATTAAAACACTACCCATTTCCTCATAATCATAGTAAGATGAAAAAATGTTTTAAAGAAATTATTGTTTACAGCTAGATAATCTTTACATCTAAAGGAGTTTTTCCATCATGTCAAAACAAGAACAATGGACTTCAAAACTTGGGTTTATCCTGGCAGCCGCGGGATCCGCTATTGGATTAGGCGCCATCTGGAAGCTCCCATATATGACTGGTGAAAATGGTGGAGGGGTCTTTTTCCTGCTCTTCATTTTGTTCACACTGCTTATCGGTGCCCCCATATTAATAGCGGAATTCACAATTGGCCGCAATGCACAGAAAGATGCCATTAGCGCATATAAATATATCGCCCCAGGAAAACCTTGGGTTTTGATCGGATATGGCGGTGTCGTCGCTTCCATCATTCTGCTTTCCTTCTTTAGTGTCGTTGGCGGCTGGATCATCTCCTATTTAGCAAGAAGTTTAACCGGTTCCCTTTCAAACTTAACCCAGACTGAGTATGGAAACTTCTTCAATACGATAATCAGCAATCCTTATGAAACGGTCATCGCTCAATTATTATTCATGGTTTTAACCATTTGGGTCGTGCAAGGTGGCGTATCCAAAGGAATTGAAAAAGCGAATAAATATATGATGCCTTCATTGTTCATTCTTTTCATTATTCTCCTCATCCGTTCCTTGACTCTGGACGGAGCAATGGAGGGTGTAAAATTCTTCTTGAAGCCGGACTTTTCCGCTTTAACAGGGGAAACGATCCTATTAGCTCTTGGCCAATCCTTCTTTGCACTTAGTGTTGGTGTTTCAGTGATGGTAACCTATGCATCCTATTTAAGTAAAAAAGAAGATATAACTAAATCGGCCTTCTCGGTGGTTGGACTGAATATCTTCATTTCCTTGTTAGCAGGTTTAGTCATTTTCCCAGCTGTTTTCGCACTGGGCTTCAGCCCTTCTAGCGGTCCTGGACTAGTATTCGTCGTGTTGCCTGCCGTATTCAATGAAATGGCGCTTGGCGGGATCTTCATGGCCATTTTCTTCATATTATTATTATTCGCCACACTTACAACGGCCTTCTCCATTCTCGAAATCGTCGTTGCAGCCATGATCAAAGGTGATACCGCAAAGCGGAAGAAGGCTTCTTGGATAGCTGGTAGCGTCGTTTTCTTGATTGGAATTCCAAGCGCATTATCATTTGGGGTGCTTTCAGATGTGAAGATTTTCAATTTATCCATATTCGATTTGGCTGATTATCTGACAAGCAACATCGCACTGCCAGTCGGCGCCTTGTTCATATCCCTTTTCATCGGCTATCAAATGAAAAGGATCGAGGTCCAAAAAGAGTTCGAAACTGGCGCAGATTCCGGTCGGTCACTTTTTAAACTTTGGTACTTCCTGATTCGCTACATTGTGCCGATCATGATCATACTCGTATTTCTTAACTCAATTAATCTCATTTAGTAATCCAAAATGCCGTTTCGATATTTCTCGAGGCGGCATTTTTTTTTCACAAAACCTACATATTCATTTGATTTCCTTTAGTTATAATATGGTAAAATCATTACATAAAGAAAATATTTCCTGAAAAAGGAGTGCCTGACTATGTCAAATATCGCGAAGAAAATCCGGCAATATCGAGAAGATCATAACCTCACTCAACAGGAACTGGCTTTGAAATTACGAATCGGCACCAAAAAGATTGAAAAGTATGAAACTGGTGAATCGATTCCTGATACTCAAACCATTTTACGGCTTTCGACCGTTCTTGACATTCCAGCTTCAGAGTTCTTGAAGGACGCCCAAACCGGAAACGCTTCTGGTGTTGACGAGGACATAAAAAAGCTGATTGAAGAAATCGGATCCAAAAAGGCTGAGCTCATCCTAAGAACAGCTAAAGACTTTAGCGAAGAACAAATTCTGAATGTTATGCATACTTTATATAATACACAAGCTAATTGAAAAAAATGGTCGTAGTATGTGTATTTTTTTTCAGAGTGCTGGATATACTATGATTAACACTTTCTATGTTAATCCATTAGATTAACTCTTTTTCTAATTCCCCCTATGGAAAGGGATCCGGCTGCTTATAACGGCCGGATCCCTATTTTTTTTGCTTTTATTGGCTATGGTTCTTCATGAAACGTTCCATCCTTCTAAGCGCTTCTTGAAGTTGTTCCATGGAGGATGCATAGGAACAGCGGATATGACCTTCACCGCTTTCCCCGAACACATCTCCCGGTACAACGGCTACAAGTTCTTCCGTCAGAAGTTTTTCAGCAAATTCCAACGAAGTCATCCCTGTTTTCTCAATGGAAGGAAAAGCATAAAATGCCCCGCCAGGATTGTGACAATCCAGACCCATATCGTTAAATGAATTCACGATATAATTTCGTCTTCTCCGATAACTCCGACGCATTTCTTCTACATCCTGCATTCCGTGCCTTAAAGCTTCCAATGCAGCATGTTGAGCAACGGTCGGCGCACACATCATCGCATATTGATGAAGCTTAAGCATCGCTTCAGAAATTTCCTTAGGTGCACAAACGAACCCAAGACGCCATCCGGTCATTGCAAAGCCTTTCGAAAACCCATTGATGACAATTGTCCGCTCAAGCATGCCGTCAATGGCAGCAAAAGAGGTGAATTTCTCATCATAAGCAAGTTCAGCATAGATTTCATCGGAAATGACAAGCAAGTCATGCTTTTTAATGATATCAGCAAGCATCACTAATTCTTCCTGTCCAAGCTGGGTGCCAGTTGGATTATTCGGTGAACAGATTAAAACCGCCTTCGTTTTAGGCGTGATTGCCGCTTCGAGTTGCCCGGGAGTCAACTTAAAGTCATCATCCTTTGAAGTTTGGACCGTGACCGGTATTCCCCCTGCCATGGTCACAAGCGGTGCATAGGCGACGAAACAAGGTTCCACTACAATGACTTCTTCCCCTGGATTCAAGATGGTCCTCAGGGCAATATCGAGAGCCTGGCTTGCTCCGACCGTGACAATGATTTGATCCTCTGGTCTATATGAAACATGGAACTGCTTCTCCATATACCAGCTGATTTCCGACCTTAATTCAAATAATCCTGCATTAGCCGTATAAGAGGTATACCCTTCCTCCAAGGAGTTGATCGCAGCTTCCCTCACTGCCCAAGATGTAACGAAATCCGGTTCACCCACACCAAGTGAGATGACCCCTTCCAAATTGGCTGCCAGGTCGAAAAAGCGGCGGATGCCTGATGGTTTAAGCTCTGCAATCGTTCTTGAAACATAACTCGTTTTAATCATGGTGACACCACTATCCGCTTATCTTCATCAGTTTGGTCAAAAATTGTGCCATCGTGCTTGTATTTTTTCATAATGAAGTGAGTCGTCGTAGAAATGACGGAATCCAGTGTCGAAAGTTTTTCTGAAACAAAGTTTGCCACTTCGTTCATAGAACGCCCTTCGACAATGACTGATAAATCATAAGCCCCCGACATTAAATAAACGGACTCGACTTCTTTGAATTTGTAAATCCTTTTTGCTACCTCATCGAAACCGACACCGCGTTTCGGAGTGACTTTTACATCAATCATCGCTGTGACACCATGGTATTCATCCACTTTCGCCCAGTTAATGACTGTTAAATAACGGACAATAACCCGCATATCTTCTAATTTCTTCAATGTTATTTCAATGCCCGCTTCTGATAGATTGGTCATTTTAGCCAAATCCTTCAGATCAATCCGGCTGTTATTTTCAATGATTCTCAAGACTTCCAATTCCTCTTCATTCAAGTGCATTGGAAAACCCCCCTTTTGGAATTCACTAATTTAGATGTGATGGTTTGGCTGGCAGATAGTCTCACGAATTACCTTATTAGACTTTTTTAGAATCCTATATGACAATATAAATTAATAAGTCCTATTCTGTCAGGATAAACTTATACTATTATATCAAAATTGGTTGACGACCTGTTATAGTAATTGTCTTTTTTCATCGTTATTATTACAATTACTGTTATGCAACAGTATTTAAGGACCTTTTTTGGGATATTCAGGTGAACACACACTTGTATCTATGACTAATACCAGAGGAGAAAGGGATTTATATGGAAATTCATACAATCAAAGGCATTGAACGGGTAGGAAATATAGAAATCTATTTTGAATATGACCATATGGATGATTCCTTCCCCACACTTGTACTGCTTCACGGATTTTTGTCATCCAGCTTCAGTTTCCGTAAATTAGTGCCCTATTTGATCAAGGAATTCAATGTGATCTCAATAGACCTTCCCCCATTTGGGCAAAGCGGTAAGGATTATCGATATACATATTCATTCCGGAACATTGCTAAATCCGTTGTTCTGTTCTTGGAGGGGAAAAACATCAGGAAATTCAGTATTATCGGCCATTCCATGGGCGGGCAGATTTCCCTGCAGCTCATAAAATCACATCCTGATCTTGTCGACCATGCCATCCTCCTTGCCGGATCAGGCTATCAGCCCGGCTATTCGGAAAAAATGAAGATGGTCAGTTACCTGCCTTTCTTTTCATTCGGGATAAAACGGTATTTACAAAAGTCCGGGATCGAAAAGAACTTGAAAAATGTCGTTCATGACCCGACCATGATTGACGATGAAATGCGACAGGGCTATCTAGGGCCATTCATAAAGAAGCATGATATTTTCCGTGCATTGGGGAGGATGCTCCGAGATAAGGAAATCGATTTGTTGAAGGAAGACCTTAGTGATATCCATACGCCTTGCCTGCTTATATGGGGAAGGCATGATAGAGTGGTACCGTTGGATATTGGCCAAAGGCTCCATGATGACCTGCCTAATTCCGAGCTTGTTGTCATTGAGGATACCGGGCACCTTCTTCCAGAGGAGAAACCGGAAGAGGTTTATCAATTAATTAAGGAATTTCTTGGTGTAGCCTCCCCAACTTAAAAACAAAACTCACGAGTAAACAGCGCAAACTTACGGGTAAACAGCGTAAACTCACGAGTAAACAGCGCAAACTCACGAGTAAACAGCGCAAACTCGCGAGTAAACAGCCCAAACTCACGAGTAAACAGCGTAAATTCACGAGTAAACAGCGCAAACTTACGGGTAAACAGCGTAAACTCACGAGTAAACAGCGTAAACTCGCGAGTAAACAGCGTAAACTCACGAGTAAACAGCGTAAACTCACGAGTAAACAGCGCAAACTCACGAGTAAACAGCCCAAACTCACGAATAAACAGCTCAAACTATGAGTAAAGAGAGAAAACTATGAGTAAAGAGCAAAAAAAACAACGTAAAAAAGGTGACCCTTATTTCTGGGTACACCCTTTTTCACCTTTAGATCGAACAGCTGGCATCATTTTTTATGATGAGCAGTTTCTGTGCAACTTCCAGGCATTTTTCCATCTTAACGGTTTCATCGAAAGCGAACTCGTAAATGGACTTTATTTTTTCCGCCAGTTCCTGCGGGCTATCTATATATCGGATTGCTACGACCGTATCCGCAATTTCCGGTTCATATAGATCCCATCCTATCTGGAAAGGGTCCCATTCTTGCAAAACGGCAGCCAACGCTAAATTCATTTGCTGTGTATCCATAATTCATCACCTGCTCAATAGGTTTTCAAAGAACATGTTATCATAGTATCATAACAACAGGCTTTTCACGAAGACGACAAATTTTTATTCGGCGGTGGACATTTTGAACAAGTCAATTTTTGAAGAACACATTAACAGAGAAAATTCAGGATCCGTAAAATGGGATAAAAACTCGCTCAAATCATTGTATGGGCGCGAAGATGTTCTGCCAATGTGGGTTGCCGATATGGACTTCCCATCTCCTGTGGGCATTCAAAAAGCGTTAATAGAACGCTTGAATCATCCAATTTTCGGTTATACCGTCCCTTCCGAAGCGGTTTTCACCGAAATTCAACGCTGGCTTAGAGACCGGCACTCCTGGCAAATCGATAAAGAGTGGATTTCATTTAGCTCTGGCGTCGTTTCTGCAATTGGTACAACAATCCAAGCTTTCACAGACCCGGGCGATAAAATATTATTACAATCACCCGTCTACACACCATTTTTTGATATGATCAAAAATAATGACCGGGAAGTGGTCAATAGTCCCCTTATCATAGAAGAAGATCGCTTTCAGATTGATTTCGCTGATTTTGAGGACAAGCTGAAAAGCGGAGTGAAGCTTTTCCTTTTTTGCAGTCCACATAACCCTGGCGGACGCGTTTGGACAAAAGAAGAACTCCTCCGAATCGGAGAGCTCTGTGAAAAATATGATGTAGTCATCGTCAGTGATGAGATTCATGCTGATTTATTCCATACAACATCCAGACATTATCCGATAGGCTCGCTTTCAGAGAAGTTAGCCGACATAACCGTCACGTTAATGGCGCCAAGTAAAACATTCAATATTGCCGGCCTTCAGGCTTCATTCCTGGTCACCAGTAATGAAAAATTACAAAATAAATTGCAAAAGGCACAAACGAAATTGGCATTTCATGGCCTTAACATCCTCGCTTTAACAGCGATGGAAGCTGCGTATCGAGAGGGCTTAAACTGGCTGGAAGACATGATTGGCTACATTGAGGAGAATATAAAAGTGGCTGAGGAATTCATCGCTGCTGAAATCCCTTCTTTGCATGTCATGCATCCGGATGCTTCTTACCTTCTATGGATTGACTGCCGTGATCTTGGATTGAATGACAAGGAAATTAAGGAACGGCTTATCCATCAAGGGAAGCTCGCATTGGAGCCTGGTTCAAAATATGGACCTGGCGGCGAAGGTTTCGTCCGAATGAATCTAGGTTGCTCACGCAGCATGATGATGGAAGGTCTAAACCGTTTAAAATTGGCTTTTTCATAAAAAAAGAACCAGGTTTAAAAATCCTGGTTCTTTTTTTCAATCTTTCTCTTCATCAACATAAGGATCATGCTCATATCGCGGCAAATCACCAAACGGGGTTTGAATATTTTCTTCAAAAAGTTCTTCCTTCAATTCTTGATATTGGGAGTTCGGGTAAACCGTTACCTCTTTACCGTATATATCCACACCAACAAAATTTTCATAATCTTCGACATATCCGATATTTTCTTCGGACTCAACATACATATCTTCGTAATCGCTTGGCGGATTTACAAAATCGGAAGGCGATTCAGATGTTCCGTAACTGGCAACATCCTGCCACGAATCTTCCGCATCGTAAGCAACCGATTCGTGCCGGTCATCATAATCAAACTTTCCAAACGGCGGTCCCAGCACTTCCTCTTCGATTGGCCGATTGTGCGAAGTTTCCTGTGACGGAGTATGCTCGACACAATAAGTCGTTGTAGGCATGGCTTTCATGCGTTCAATAGGTATTTCCTTTGAACAAACCTCGCACTTTCCATACTCACCTGCCTCGATGGCAGAAAGCGCTCGATCAATATCCCTTATTTCATCCCGATCATGCTCGGAAAGGGCCAAATCCTTTTCCCGTTCATATAACTCGGTTCCTTCATCGCCGGGATGATTATCGTAACTCGATAGCTCACCTGTCGAATCCTCCAAGCTTCTTCTTAAATCGTAGTTGCCTGAATCATTTAATCGCTCTTTCAACTCTTGCTTCGTTTGCTGCAATTGCTGTTGAAATTCTTTTAGCTGCTGATTGGATAGCATGTGCAACATCCTTTCAAAATCGTTCTTCCCTCTAGTATTTCTCTCTTCCCTTCATTCCATAAAGGTACTTTTTACCTTAGGAATAATTTAATTGAGGCAACAGAAGCTAAATTAGAAATATTGATTCTAGGAGGGCTTTCATTGTATTTCTATAAAGAAGATTTAATCAATATGATCGTTCCAGATAAGCCTGATCCCAATGCAGCAAAGGTTCTTCAGGAAACGCTTGGAGGGCAATTCGGTGAAATGCGGACGATGATGCAGTATTCTTTCCAAAGTGCCAACTTCCGCGGCAACGCTAAACAATATCGTGATTTAATCCGCGGGGTTTTCCTAGAGGAACTAAGCCACGTAGAACTTGTCCAATCAACCATCAACCAGTTGCTGAATGAGGCTGGTGGGGATATGCCCGGAGATTCCGGGATCGATGGTGCCCCATTGGATGATGCCATCCAGAGTGGTGCAAATCCACATCATTTCATAATCGGTGCGAAAGCGTCCCTGCCCGTCGACGCTGGCGGCAATCCATGGAATGGATCTTGGGTTTATGATCACGGCAATCTTGTGGCGAACCTTTTGAATAATGTCATCCTTGAATCTACGGGGGTTCTGCAAAAGTCGAGGATATATGAAATGAGCTCCAATAAAGCAATGCGTGAAACACTGGCATTTTTAATGGTCCGCGACAATGCCCATCAAAATGCATTTGCCAAGGCATTGGAAACTCTTGGGGTCAGCTGGGGGAAGATCTTCCCTATACCTAATTATGATTTGAACAAATATCCTGAATGCCGAAAATATGTGGATTTGGGCTATCATAATGCTCAATTCAATTTCAGGCTGGATCAAACTCAAATTGGCGAAATTTTCCAAGGGGAGACACCGAGCCGAAATGGCGGAAACCTTGCCGTTACCGAGCCGCCAAAAGGATTCCCGGTCCCGGAAATGCCAGATATGCCAAATGAACACAGCCCTGGTTTGAGTGATTTGAACAATTAAAAAGGCTCTTTTCGTAAAGATTGTTGTTTTTAAAACGAAACTATTTAAGGTTGATTGGAGCGGAAGTGCGAGACT